>CAJBSR010000030.1 GCA_903958285.1 uncultured Sphingomonadales bacterium | reverse complement strand
CACCCGTTCTGCACCTCGACAAAGGCGCGGGCATGGTCCGCGCCGGAGATGGCGGGGCCTTCCAATCCGTTTGTGTCGAGCGAAGTCGAGACACCCTTAACACGTCCCTCGACTTCGCTCGGGACAAGCGGTGTGTAGGAAGAGAGAAGACGTTTCGCAGCATTCCCGACGACAGCATCCACCTCAGCCATGGCAGCGAGTTCCGCTCCGATGGTTTCCGCCGCACAGCCGGTCACCACAATCCGTGCCTCGGGGCGCTCGCGCTTTGTGCGGCGGATGGCCTGACGCACTTGTCGCTCAGCCTCCGCCGTGACGGCGCAACTGTTGAAGATGACGAGATTGTCTGCGTCCGCCGCTGCCGCCCGGATCGCTTCGCCTTCGGCAATGTTGAGGCGGCAGCCGAAATTGACCACCTCCGCGCCACTCATCCGAAGCGGCTCCAGTCGGTCTCGCCGGTGTAGACGAGGGTGGCGGGGCCGGTCATGCAGATGCGCTCCCCCGGCGCCCATGCGATGGTCAGATCGCCGCCGGGCAGGGAGATGCGGACGGGCGAGGCGACGAGCCCGGCGCGGATGGCGGCAACGGCCGTCGCGCAGGCGCCGGTGCCACAGGCGAGCGTTAGGCCAGCGCCACGTTCCCACACGCGCAAGCTTAGGTGATCTTTGCCCGCAAGGCTCGCGACGTTGACGTTGATGCGTTCAGGAAAAATCGGATCGGTTTCGATGACGGGGCCGAGCCGGGCGAGGTCCACCGCATCGCAATCGGGCACGAAGAAAATGACATGCGGGTTGCCGACATTAACGGCGGCGGGGTGATCCAGTTCTTCCCAGCTGACCGGCATGTCGCGCGTGTCCATCGCATAAGCGAGTGGGATGACGTCCCAGTCGAAGCGGGGTTCTTCCAGTTCGACGCGGGCGGCATCGCCCTGCGCTTCCAGCGCGATGGTGCCGCCCAACGTCTCGAGCGAGGTCTTGCCGCCGAGAAGCAAAGCCACGGCGCGAAAAGCATTGCCGCACGCGCCCACTTCGCTGCCGTCATGATTGAAGATGCGCATCTGCGCATCGGCGCTGGCGGAGGCGCTGAGCAGAATTAGCTGGTCACAGCCGATGCCGGTGCGTCGGTCCGCAATGGCGCGGGCGCGGGCTTCGGTCATCTCGACCGGCGTCTCACGCCCGTCAATCACGACGAAGTCGTTGCCCAGTCCGTGCATCTTGTAAAAGCGATCGCCCATGCGCGGCCCTTTAAGCCGGCACGGGCGATGAGTCCAACAAAGTCAGGCGATCTGCCTCAGGCGAGGCGGCGCACTTCCTCGTCGAAATCGGGGAGAAGACCTTCAGCGGGTTGCGCAGTTGCCGCGCTCTGGCGTGCAGCCGGAAGCAGGTTGCGCTCGGCCAGCAGTTCTAGGACCGCCGTGATTGGGAGCGGACGGCCATAGAGCCAGCCCTGACCCTTATGGACGCCAAGCTGCCGCAGGCGTTCCTCGATTTCACCGACTTCGATACCTTCGGCGGTGACCGGCATGGACAGGTTATCGCCCAGACGCGCAATCGCATTGACGATAGCCGCGCTTTCCGGGTTTTCGATGAGTGAGGTGACGAAGCTCTTGTCAATCTTGATGCGGTCAAACGGCAGCGCGCGCAGGTGGGCGAGCGAGCTGTAGCCGGTGCCGAAATCATCAAGGGCAATTTTGATGCCCTGATTCTTAAGGCTGCCGACGATTGACTGTGCCAGCGACAGATTATCGAACAGCGATGTTTCGGTGATTTCGATTTCCAGGCGGTTGGCCGGGAAGCTGGTTTCCACAAGCAGCTTCACGATCTTCTGGGCAAGCCAGGGGTCGCGCAGCTGGGTGGGCGAGATGTTGACCGAGATGATGAGCGACGGATCCCAATCACGCGCCTCCGTCAGCGCCTTGCGGATGACGCAGAAGGACAGGTCAGCAATCATGCCGGTTTCCTCGGCAATCGGGATGAACCGGTCAGGTGCGATGATGCCCATCGTCGGATGGTTCCAGCGCGCAAGGACTTCAAAGCCCTGCAGGCGGCCCGTCGTCAGGTCGATCTGCTGTTCAAAATAAGGCTCAAACTCGCCCGCCGGGATGGCGCGGCGCATTGAGACTTCCAGTTCCGTACGGGCCTGCAGCTCGCGCTCCATCGACGCGTCGAACCACGAAAAGCGGTTCCGGCCCTGATGCTTGGCCGCATACATGGCGATGTCGGCGCGACGCATGAGCGAATCGACGGTATCGCAATCGGGTGCCGAATGGGCGAGGCCGAGCGAGATGCTGGTGTGAATGAAGGTCCCATCCGCGCTGAGCGGCTGGCCAAGGCGCGACACCATGGCTTCGGCAATGCGGTCCACAACTTCCGGGTTGGCAACGTCGAACACAAACGCAACGGCAAATTCATCGCCACCCAGACGAGCTGCCAGCGCATTGGGGGGCATCAGCTTGGTGATTTCGGCGGCAACAGCGCGCAGCAGGCCGTCGCCCACCGCATGGCCATGAATGTCGTTGACGTTCTTGAAGTGATCAAGGTCTAGCATCAGCATGGCAAGCTGCTTGCCGCGCTTGCCGGCGCGCGCCAGCATCTCGGAGCCTTGTTCTGCCAGTGACCGGCGATTGTGAAAACCAGTGAGGGGGTCGCGCATGGCAAGGACCTGCGCCCTCTCTTCAGCAGCCGTGCGGTCTTCGACTTCCTTTTGGAGGTCAATATAGCGGCGCCAGCCAAACAGGATCAGTGCGATGTTGAGCAAGAGGGCGATGACGAGCACATTGTCTGTTTGGCCATGATGGCCAAGCAGAGATTGCACCGCGCTGATCATGGCGCTCGACCCGGTTCCTGCAAACAGGACGATGGCGGCCACCATGATTCCGCCCATAACGATATCGCGGCCTGCGGCCTGCGCGATCGAATTGGACGCGGACTTTTCTCTTTGAATGACTTCAGACACCGAGCTTATGCCCCCTTGCACATGCCGTTTCAGCATCTGGGTATGCGGACAAAGCGTGAAGATCGTGTTAAGTCGGCTTTGGACCTAGGGTTCTTAGGCAATCAGCCGGTCAGTTGCATTGACGGGAGCGGGGGAATCGGTTAGAGGCCCGCCTGCTTTCCAATCTGAAAAGCAAGAAATTGGCCGCCCAAGGGCGTACGCTGGCCGACGAGTTTTCGTCCGCCGGCGTGTTCTGTTTGGGCATTTTGAAGGAACGAACGCATGTTCGAAAGTTTGAGCGAAAGGCTTGGCGGTGTCTTTGACCGGCTGCGTGGCCGTGGTGCGCTCAACGAAGCGGATGTGCGTGAGGCGATGCGCGAAGTGCGTGTTGCGCTGCTTGAGGCAGACGTGGCGCTGCCGGTCGTCCGCACCTTCATCGACAAGGTCACGGAAAAGGCGGTTGGCCAGTCGGTCCTGAAATCGATCACGCCGGGTCAGCAGGTCGTCAAGATCGTCAACGACGCGCTCGTCGAAATGCTCGGCAGCGAAGCGAGTGATCTTGAACTGGCCGTGACGCCGCCTGCCATCATCATGATGGTCGGTCTGCAAGGCTCCGGTAAAACCACAACGACCGCGAAAATCGCCAAGCGCCTGACGGAAAAGGACCGCAAGAAGGTCCTGATGGCGTCGCTCGACGTCAATCGTCCGGCAGCGCAGGAACAGCTCGCCATTTTGGGCGAACAGACGGGCGTTTCGACCCTGCCCATCGTGGCGGGTCAGCAGCCGGTTGATATCGCCAAGCGCGCCATGCAGGCGGCAAAGCTGCAGGGCTATGATGTCCTGATCCTCGATACGGCCGGCCGACTCCATGTCGACGCCCAGCTGATGGCCGAGATGAAGGCCGTGGCGGACGTTTCCAGCCCGGCTGAAACCTTGCTCGTCGTCGACAGCCTGACCGGGCAAGACGCCGTCAACGTTGCGAAGAACTTCTCTGAACAGGTGCCGCTGACGGGGGTCATCCTCACCCGTATGGACGGCGATGCGCGCGGTGGTGCGGCCCTCTCCATGCGTGCTGTCACCGGCAAGCCGATCAAGTTTGTCGGCACCGGCGAAAAGCTGGATGGGCTGGACGTCTTCCACCCCGAACGCGTGGCCGGTCGTATCCTCGGCATGGGCGACGTTGTCAGCCTTGTTGAGCGCGCGGCGGAAACCATCCAGCAGGATGAAGCCGAAGCGCTCGCGGCGAAGATGGCCAAGGGTCAGTTCGACATGAACGATCTGCGCGCCCAGCTGCAGCAGATGCAGCGCATGGGCGGGCTTGGCGCGTTGGCAGGTATGCTGCCGGGCATGAAGAAGCTGCAGGGCGCGGCATCGGGCATGGATGATCGCATCCTTGTCCGCATGGATGCGATCATTTCGTCGATGACGAAAAAGGAACGCACCAAGCCGGAGCTGTTGCAGGCCAAGCGCAAGATCCGCATCGCCAACGGGTCGGGCACGACCGTGCAGGAAGTGAACAAGCTTCTGAAAATGCATCAGGAAATGTCCACGGCGATGAAGAAGATCCGCAAAATGGGCGGCATTAAAGGTCTGGGCGCGCTGTTCGGTAAGGGCGGTGGCGGCTTGGGCGGATTGCTCGGCGGGGGCGGCTTGCCCGGCATGCCGGGGGCAGGCGCTGCAGGGGGCGGAATGCCCAATCTGCCGCCGGGTTTCGAGAATTTGTTGAAGAAGAAATAGGGGCCCTCGGGCCGCAGTTTTAAAGTTTAGATTGGAAGGAAAATATCATGGCAGTTTCAATTCGTTTGTCGCGTGGCGGTTCCAAGAAGCGTCCTTATTATCGCATCGTTGTCGCCGATGCCCGCGCCCCGCGTGACGGCGCCTTCATTGAAAAGGTTGGCACCTACAACCCGATGCTCGCCAAGGACGATGCCAACCGCGTCGTGCTGAATGCCGATCGTCTGAAGCACTGGATTTCGGTTGGCGCGCAGCCGACCGACCGTGTTGCCCGCTTCCTCGACGTGGCTGGCATCAAGGAGCGTGCAGCCCGCCTGAACCCCAAGAAGGCAGAGCCGGGCGAAAAGGCCAAGGAACGCGCTGAAGAGCGTGCGCAGAAGATCGTCGACGCAGAAGAAGCCGCCAAGGCTGAAGCTGAAGCCGCTGCAGCCGCTGCCGCTGCACCGGTTGAAGAAGCGCCTGCTGAAGAAGCCGCTGCCGAAGAAGCACCCGCTGCTGAAGCTGCTGCCGAAGAAGCGCCCGCTGCCGAAGCCGTCGCTGAAGAAGCACCTGCCGCCGAAGCAGCACCTGCTGAGGAAGCGCCTGCTGCTGAAGAGCCTGCCGCAGAAGCACCTGCTGAAGACAAGGCTGAGGGTTAACCCTTGGCTGATCGCCCCGTCACACTTGCCGTCATCATTGGCGCGCATGGCGTGGCGGGCGAGGTCCGCCTCAAGCTGTTCACAGATGATGTGGGCAGCCTGAAGGCGCACAAGACGTTCAACGGTGGCGCCCTGACGATGACGTCGGTGCGCCCCGGAACCAACGGTGCCATTGCGCGCTTTGCCGAAATTACAGACCGCAATACGGTCGAGGCGATGCGCGGCACCGAACTTGCGGTCCCGCGCGATGCGCTCCCGCCGCTTGCGGACGGCGAATACTACCACGCAGACCTGATGGGGCTCCCCTGTGTCACGACCGAAGGGGACACTGTCGGCATCTGCGTTGCGGTTGAAAACTTCGGCGCGACGGATGTTCTCGAAATTGAACGACCGGACAAAAAGACCTTCATGGTGCCGATGACACCCGCTGCTGTTCCCGAATGGTCGGACGACCGGATCCTCATCGAAGCCTCTTATTGCGCCTGACGTACGCCCCAATAATATTGCCCGATACTTGCGCTGCCGTCGCGTTGCGGGGCCTGATACACATCGACAGAGTAAAGGCCGGATTGCTTCACCGGAATCACGAACTGGCCTTTTGCCGCCTGCGGGATGACGAATGAAGCCCAGTTTGATGATGGGCACAGGCAAGTCACCGAGATCCGCGCCGCTGAAACTCCCGGCGCTGCGAAGAATTCTGCCCCCTTCAAATCATAATCGATGATGATTTGCTGGCCTGAAAGCGCAGGCACAGTCTTCAGCAGACCCGCTTCGCTCCGGAGGCCGTTCATCGACACCGGTGTGCGCATCCATTGCGGGCCTTTGCTGACGGACACTTCCGTCAATCCAGTCCAGACGATGAGGCCAAGCGAGAGCCGCACCATCGCGTATAAGACGGTGCATCCGACGGCGAGGATAAGCCACCATAGCAGCCCGCGTGATATGCGGATGTCTCCCAGCACCGTTCCGCCCTCATCTTCGGGATGGTCATAGGCGCTCTTGGCCCATTGGTAGAACCGGTCAGACATGTGGTTTGGATAGCATATAGGGGTGAAGAAGCGGTTAGGTCACACGACGCTGTTTCGCTTCGACAAGGTGCGCCTTTGCGGTATGTCTTGCACTATGAACCGTCCGCTTGCTCTCATCCTCGCCGCAGCGCTGGCATCGTCCGGCTCAGCATACGCCCAAACGCTGGAACCGCTCACGCCGGGGATCGACGCGGTTTTCGCGAAGTTTCAGGCTGAGGCCCATGTACCCGGGATGGTCTATGGCATCGTGAAGGACGGCCAGCTTTCTTATGTGAAAGGTATCGGCGTTCAGGATCTGGATGCGAAGCGCCCCGTGACGCCTGACACGCTCTTCCGCATTGCTTCCATGACGAAGGCCTTCACCGCGCTGTCCATCCTGTCGTTGCGCGATAAGGGGAAGCTCCGGCTGGATGATCTGGCTGAGGGCTATGTGCCGGAAATGAAGGGCTGGACCTATCCGACCAGCGATAGCCCACGCATCCGCATCCGTGATCTGTTGGCCCATGTCGGCGGGTTCGTGACGGACGATCCTTGGGGGGACCGGCAGCAAATTCTGTCGCAGGAAGATTTCACCAAGATGCTGAAGGCAGGCGTGCCGTTCAGCCGCGCGCCGCAGACGGCGCATGAATATTCCAACTTCGGCTATGCCATTCTCGGGCGGATCATCGCCAAGGCCTCGGGCATGCCGTACCGCACTTACGTGGAGCGCACGCTGCTTACGCCGCTGGGGATGACGGCGAGCGGCTTTGAGGTGATGGATGCGCCTAAGGACCGCCGGGCCATTGGCTATCGCTGGGAGAATGACGCCTGGGCGGAAGAACCGACCATGCGCGACGGCGCGTTTAACGCCATGGGCGGGCTTCAGGTCAGCGCGAATGACTATGCGAAGTGGGTCGCGTTCCTGCTAT
>CAJBSR010000029.1 GCA_903958285.1 uncultured Sphingomonadales bacterium | reverse complement strand
TGCCTTTCCTCATCATCGACCTCATCGTGTCATCGGCCCTCATGTCGCTCGGCATGATGATGCTCTCACCCGCCGTGGTCTCGATGCCGTTCAAGCTGCTGCTGTTCGTCCTCATTGATGGCTGGGCACTGACAATGGGCTCGCTTGCGGCCTCGTTCACAGGATAGCCGCATGGAACCGTTCGAATTCCTTGCAATCGCGCAGCAGGCTTTGTGGATCCTAGCACTGGCTTCCGCGCCAATCCTCATCCCGGCGCTGTTGACGGGCGTGCTGCTCGGCATGGTGCAGGCGGCGACGTCGATTAACGAGCAGACCTTGACCTTCGTGCCGAAGCTGCTGGTGACGGCGGCCTGCCTTGCGCTGTTTGGCGGCAGCATCCTCGTGCTCCTGATGGACTTTGCAAAGGATCTATTCGCGATGATCCCGGACATGGTCAGATGATCCCTGCTGGCCTCATCCAGTTTGAGGCGTCGCTCTGGCTCTGGATATTCGCAGCGATCCGGCCCGGCGCAGCCTTCCTTGTTGCGCCGCTCTTTGGGGCGCCCAGCGTGCCGTTGCAGTTGCGGCTCCTCGTCGCCATGGCGATTGGGATGCCGGCTGTTGCGGCGGGAAATGTGGCGCTGCCACCCGATGGCCTGATGTCCTTGGCCGGCGTCTTCGCCATTGCGGGGGAGGCCACCGCCGGACTGGCCATTGGCCTTGCCACTCAAATCGGCTTTGCCGCCGCCATTGCCGCAGGGGAGACGATCAGCAACGCGATGGGCCTTGGCTTTGCCGCCATGGCCGACCCGATGAGCGGCGCGCCTAACCCTGCCATCGGCCAGTTCCTTTCCATGGTCGCTTTGTTCATCTTCCTCGGGGCCGGTGGCCATCTTGCGCTCGCCGCCATCATTGCAGAAAGTTACGCCGCCCTGCCCGCAGGCAAGGCTTGGCTTGGCCATGATGCGATAGGCAGCCTCGTCGATTTCGGCGGGCTCATCCTGGCCGCAGGCATCGTCATCGCGATGCCCGTCGCTTTCGCGCTTGTGCTCGTTCAGATCGGCATGGGTGTCCTCACCCGCTCGGCGCCCGCGCTCAATCTGTTTGCGGTCGGCATGCCCGCCGCCTCGCTCGCCGGGATCATCCTCCTTGCCATGGCCCTGCCCGCCATGGCCGGATCTATCCAGCTTGCCGTGACCGATGGCCTCGACATGGCCCGCCGCCTCGCCGGAGGTTGACCGATGGCTGAAGTCGAGCGCGACCAGAAGACCGAAGAAGCCACCCCCAAACGCCGGCGCGAGTCTTCGGAGAAAGGCGATGTCCTCGTCTCGCGGGAACTGGCGACAGCCCTTGCGCTGGCCTTTGGAACCGGATGGATCGCCATCGCCGGCGCATGGGCCGTCACGTCCTGGGGAGAGATGCTAAAATCCGGCCTCTCGCTGGAACCGGGCTCCTCGCGCGACTTTGATGTCGGCAATAAAGTGACTGAGCTTCTCGGCATGGCCACCGTGCCGCTTCTGGCGTTGTTCGGCGCCACGCTGTTGGCGGCGATTGCAGGTACAGCGCTGCTCGGCTCGCTCGGCTTTCGGACTGCTGCCATGGCGCCCAAGGCGTCCAAGCTGAATCCAGGCGCTGGCCTGAAGCGCATGTTTGGCACGCAAGGTGCGGCCGAGTTGGGCAAGTCGATTGCAAAGGTCGTCTTCTTGGGCGCGGTCAGCTGGTGGTCGGTCTCGGGCGATATCGACAAATTGAACGGGCTTGCTGCCAATGATGCGCACGCCGCCGCAGGCACGTTGGGGTCGATGCTGGTCAACCTGTTGATGGCGCTGACCATCGCGCTTGTCGCCATTGCCGCCATCGATGTTCCCATCCAGGTCCGCCAGCGCAACGTCCGCCTGCGCATGTCGAAGCAGGAAGTGCGTGACGAACACAAGGAAACGGACGGCAAACCGGAAGTCAAAGCCGCAATCCGCCAGCGCCAGTACGCACTGCTCAGCGGATCAGCGCGCCGGGCGGTCACCGAGGCCGCCGTTGTCCTGACCAACCCGACGCATTTCTCGGTCGCACTGCGCTATCGCCCCGGCATTGATGCTGCGCCCTTTGTGGTCGCGCGCGGTCGCGGAGAAACGGCACTCGCCATTCGGGACCTCGCCAGGGAAGCAGGCGTCCCGATGCTGGAATATCCGCAGCTCACGCGCGCCATCTACTTCACCACGCGGGCGGGGCAGCCCGTGTCGCATGATCTTTACGTCGCCGTCGCAACTGTGCTCGCCTTTGTCTTCAATCTTGATGCCGCCCTCGCCACTGGCGCAGACAAGCCCGACATCGATGTGCCGGACAATTTGCGATTTGACGCCTCGGGTAGGCCCGAAGCCTAAAGCTGGGCAGGGATAAGCCGTTCAGTCTTTCAAGGAAGGACGCGGCATTATGGTCAGTTCGATTGCAAGCACTTTGGGGGTCGGCTCCGGCATTGATGTCACCAAGCTGGTGAACGATCTGGCCGAGGCCTCCCGTGAGCCGAAGATCGACCGTCTGAACAAGCGGCAGAGCGCCATCAAAGCGCAGATCAGCGCTTTGGCACAAGCGCGTTCTGACCTTGAATCTTTCACAGACACGCTGGGTAAGGTTGTGAGCGAAGGCTCTCTCAAGTCCAAACCAACTGTCAGCAATGACAGCGTCCTTGCCGCTTCGAGCAATGCCGATGCGCAGGCCGGCGCCATCATGGCGGATATCGAAGTCACCCAGCTCGCCCGCGCGCAGACTGTCGTCTCCAGCAACTTTGCTTCTGCCTCGGCCGCTGTCGGTCAGGGCGACCTGACATTGACCGTTGGCGGCGTCGATCACGTCATCACCATCGGTGCGGCAGACGACAGCCTCAACGGCGTGGCCGCTGCGCTCAATGCCGCCAACACCGGCGTCACGGCCTCTGTCCGGTCCGAAAACGGCGCCTATCGCCTGATCCTGAAAGGCCAGTCCGGGGCAAGCAACGCCTTCACGCTCAATGGGGTCGCCGCATTTGACTATCCTTCTGCCACGTCCGGCATGACACTGGCCCAAGGCGCGCAGGATGCGCTGCTGAAGGTCGATGGCGTGCCCTATCAGCGGGCGAGCAATTCTGTGAGCGACATCATCACGGGTATGACGCTCACGCTCAAGAAAGCGGTCCCCGGCGAAACCGTGTCGCTAACGGCCACGCGCCCGACCGATGCAATCAAATCTACGATGGCGGACTTTGTCAGCGTCTTCAACGACATGAAGTCGAACATCAAAGCGGCCCGAAGCTCCACCAATTCGCGCACCTTGTTTGAACTGGAACGCAAGCTGAGTGCCATTCTCTCAAAGTCGCTGACGACCTCCGCCACTGGCCCGCGCAGCATGGCCGATCTGGGCGTGACGACGAATAGGGATGGCTCTGTAACGCTGGACAGCAAGAAGCTGGATGCGGCACTCAAGAACTTCCCCGATGCGGTCGAAGCCATTTTCGCCCCCGTGAGAGACGCCACCCGCACCGCCGATACCGACCCCGGCATCGGCGGTGCCATGGCGGCCCTGAAGGCGACCGAGACGGCCGCAAATGGGGGCATGGCGGCGCTGAAGCTTCGCTTGGAACGCGAACAAAAGGATATCGACAAAGACCGGACCCGCGTGGATGAACGCGAGGCCGCCTATAAGGCCCGTCTGCTCAGGAATATGTCCGGCATGGACAGCCGCGTTGCCAATTTGCGGGCCACACAATCCTATCTCCAGCAGCAAATTGATCAGTGGAACAACAACTGATGACTGTCGCCCATCACCACCCCGGACAGGCGCGCATGCACTATGAAGCCATGTCCTATTCCAGCCGGATTGAAGGCGCCTCGCCGCATGAGCTTGTCACCATTCTCTACGAAGAACTGGTACTTGCGCTAACCCTGCTCGCCTTTTCGATGCGGGCGCAGGATTCGATGAAGACGAACGCGCAGTTCGGGCGCGCCTCCGGCATCATCCATGCCTTGGAAGCCGGGCTGGATCATGATCTTGGCGGGACACTCGCCGCAAGCCTGTCCGCCATCTACCGCAGCGCGCGTACGGAGATGATGGTTGCCCGCGAAACCGCAAGTCCGGAGCGCATTGAGCGCCTCGCCCAGGCCTTCACAGACATGAACGACAGCTGGAAAAAGATCGCTGCCTGACGTTCGTCGATCAAAGGATTGCCATAGACGCCCAAATGGGGTCTCCTTCCCTGAAGGGAGGACACCATGCAGATCCGAAATTTCGTCCGGCTATTGGCAGCCGCGGCCGTTATAGCCCCAATTTCAGCCTACGCCGCTGCCACGGGCTTTGACCCAGACGCCGCAACGCAGGCCTATCTGGATACGCTGAAAGGCGCCGCCCGCGCCAAGTCCGACGCTTATTTTGAAGGTGGCTATTGGCTGCTGCTCTGGGGCACGCTGGCCGTCGTCTTTTCCGAAATTCTCGTTCTCTCAACCGGCCTTTCTGCGCGCTTCCGCGATTGGGCGGAGCGCGTGACGAAACGCAAATTCCTCCAGTCGATGCTCTATTCGCTGCCCTATGGCGCGTTCGGCACGATCGTGTTGCTCCCTTGGACGATCTACACCGGCTTCTGGCGGGAGCGGCAATATGACCTGATGAACCAAAGCTTCGGCGCATGGCTGGGCGAGCAGGGAATTTCGTTCCTGATTTCGACTGTCATCGGCGCTCTGGCGATCGGCATTTTCATTTGGGGCCTTTCGAAAAGCCCAAAGCGCTGGTGGATTTGGGGCTCCGGCGTCACAGCCGCGTTCCTCGGG
>CAJBSR010000028.1 GCA_903958285.1 uncultured Sphingomonadales bacterium | reverse complement strand
TGATCAATTTGCGCGCTACCGGGCCCGCCCGTTCCTCCAGACGACGGACGTTCGCCTTGTCGATACCGGTAGTTTTGCCGCGACGGGCGACGATATCTTTGGCGCGGAACTCTACGGAGTGTTCAAATCGCTGCACATTGGCGGTGAGGCACAATATCTGAAGACACGGGCCTATGCGCCGGGCACCATTTCTACCGGGCTAGATGCTTTTGCAGGAGGCACGGGCGTCACGCCGGATGGCAATCCTGGTTTCTTTGGCGGGCATTTTGAGGTTGGCTATTTCCTAACCGGCGAAACCCGCGGCTATAAGAACGGGCTATGGGACCGCACCAAGGTTCTCAACCCGCTCAGCAAGGGCGGTGTGGGAGCTTTCCAGATCACAGGTCGACTCGACTATCTTACCCTCAACTCAGACAAGTTGAAGAATGCGCTCACCACTAACTTCACGACGGGGGCAACCAGCCTTGCGTCGGCGGCCAGCCGATTGGCGCGCGGAGGAACGCAAACCGGTTATCTGTTGGGCTTAACGTGGATCCCGCAGGATAATCTGCGTTTCCTCGTCAACTATATCCATACCGTGGTCGAAGGCGGACCATTGGCCGCGACGGCCGTGCCAACTTCGGCAAACCCTGTCGACCAGCGGTCTTATTCGACGGATGCTCTTGCCGTGCGTGCAAGCTTCGACTTCTAAAGGAACGGCGCAAGTTTGGCCCGTGTGTTCCGAAAAGGGCGCGCGGGCCATTTTGTTTTAAACTTGCCGGACCGACACAGAGCGAGGCTCGCTCAAGCAGCGGGCAGGGGCCTCGGCCGGAAATCATCGTCCAGCGCCACAAAGGTGAACACGCCTGTTGTGACCTTCACATGCTCCTCGCCTCGTTTCCGTTCAGCGAGAACGTCAAGACGGATGGCGACGGATGTGCGGCCTCTCCGCTCAACGCTCGCGTAGATGGAAATGAGATCGCCGAGCAGGATGGGGGCGATGAACTCCATCGCCTCAATGGCGACCGTGGCGCAGCGTCCTCCGGCGACACGCCCGGCAGCGATGCCGCCCGCGCGATCCATCATCGCCAGAACCCAGCCTCCAAAGATATGACCGTTGGAATTGATGTCAGCTGGTTCGGGCAAAACCCTTAAGACCGGCGACAACAGCTCTTCGCTCATTCTGGGTCGTTCAGCGCGTCAAATTCCTTGACCGTATCGTCATGTCCCGATCCAGCCGACAGAAAGACGAGCCCCATCAGGGCAGACGCCAGCATCACAGATGCAAACACACCCCCTGAGGTCGCGATAATCATGTGGATCGAGATTTCACCGACCAGGGTGCTGAGCAAATAGAGGCAGCCAATGGTCGCTGTTAGAGAGGCCAACGCCATCCAAAGCATCAGCCGCTTGTAGCGGCCCCATGCGAAGGCGGCATATTCGGGATCATCCAAAGCTGAGCGTGGCGCGTCCATGGCTTCCCTTTGCGCCCGAATCGTGGGAGCATCAAGCCAGATCGACGCGAGATTCGATCACGAGAGAGAGGAAGGCCTGACATGAGTGTGAAGGCAATTCTGCAAACCAAAGGCGCGAGCGTTCTTTCCATCACAAGTGAGGCTTCGGTTGCTGAGGCTGTTGCCATGCTCGCCAAACATCGCATCGGTGCCCTGCCAGTCATCAACGGCGGCGAAGTTCTGGGGATATTCTCGGAACGCGACGTTGTTTATGGGCTGGCGAAGGAGGGCGCTGCCGCCCTTGAACGTCCCGTGAGTGAAGTCATGACGACACCAGCCATGACAGTCGACTCGGATTGCGCAGTGCTCGCTGCGTTGTCGCTCATGAGCCGTCGACGGATCCGCCACCTCCCTGTTGTCGACTCAGACGGCTTGGTCGGTTTCATCTCGATCGGGGATCTCGTCAAATATCGAATCGAAAAGATCGAGTCAGAAGCTGAGGCGATGCGGAGCTACATTCAGTCCGCTTAACCCGCTGTGCCGGGCAGCTGCTTTTGCGTCAGAAGCTCATAGAGCTGTTCCATCATCGGCCGCGCATAGCGCCACAGCAGTCCAAGATAGATCGCCGCACCTGTTAGGACGAGCAGCGCGAGCTCTGCGGGCGCAGGGATCGTCGTCACTTCATGTTCCAGGAAAGCAACGATCCCGCCCATGATGGCCGCAGCAAGGGTCGCAGGCCAAATGGTGCGCACGACGTCTGAGATTGTTAGTCCAATATGCGGCAGGGTGAAGATCATCGTGACGAGTAGAAGCGCTGGCGCTGATATCCACCAGGCAGCTATCAGGCCGTCCCCTCCAAAATTGATACCTATAAGGAAGCAAGCTGGCATGATGATCGCGCCGGCAATGCTCGTCTTTAAGTAGACCGAGGCCTTCCCCAACGCGTTTGTGCTTGGGGAGTGGATGATCTGGAGGGCGAAGAACGGCATTGCCAATGCAAGGCCCTGAACCAAGGGAGCCATGCCTGCCCATTTCGCGCCGAACAATGTTTCCACCAAAGGATAAGCGACGGCTGCCATACCAAAATAGAGCGGCATAGCGACAAACATGGTGAGACGGGCAGATGTGAGGAAGGCATCTCCAATGCGGCCGCCCTTTTTTTTGAGTTCCGCATAAGCGGGAAAGGCGAC
>CAJBSR010000027.1 GCA_903958285.1 uncultured Sphingomonadales bacterium | reverse complement strand
TCCGGCATGCTGGCCGCTGAAAGCATCGCAGCCGCCATCGCTGCGGGTCGTGACTTTGATGAGATCGCCGACTATCAGGCGAACCTCAACGACAGCTGGATCGCAACTGAGCTGAAGCTGGTGAAGAACGCGCAGCCTGCGGTTGCCAAATACGGCAATGACTATGGCACCGTGCTTGCAGGCATCGACATGTGGATGCGCACCCTCAAGATTGGCTTGCCGATCACGATGAAGCACCACGCGGACAATGAAATGACCGGCCGTGCGGATCTGTATCCCAAGATCGACTATCCCAAGCCTGATGGCGTCATCAGCTTTGACCGGCTGTCGTCGGTGTTCCTGTCGAACACCAATCATGAGGAAGACCAGCCCTGCCATCTGCAGTTGAAGGACCCGGACGTTCCGGTGAAGATCAACCTGCCGCTCTATGACGAACCCGCGCAGCGTTATTGCCCCGCCGGTGTCTATGAAATCGTCGGGCGCGAGGAAGGCAGTCCGCGGCTGCAGATCAACGCCCAAAATTGTGTCCATTGCAAAACCTGCGACATCAAGGACGCGACCCAGAATATCAACTGGGTCACGCCGGAGGGTGGCGGTGGCCCCAATTACCCGAACATGTAGCGCAGTCGCGCTCGCGCTGCTCGCCTGCGCGCCTGCCATGGCGCGTCCGTCCGAGCGGTCGGCGTTAGACCTCTATATGCAAGCGCGGCTGGCGGATGCGTCGGGCGCGGGGGAAGTGGCTCTGCAATCCTATTCGGCCGCATTGCTCGAAGAGCCGGGTAACGCTGTCATTGCGAACCGCGCCCTTCGGCAGGCGATCGAGAATGGGGATCGCAAGCTGGCGATGGAAGCCGCCCGCAAATTGGAAGCGGTAGGCGAACTGCCGGCTGATCTGCCCTTGCTGCTGCTGGGGGACCGTCTTCAGGCAGGCGATGTTACAGGCGCACGCGCGCAGGCAGACCAGCTGGAAGCCGACGGCAATTTGGGGTTTCTCGTTCCGGTCCTGCGGGGCTGGATCGGCCTTGCTGCCCGCCAGCCAGGTTCTTTGCGGGAATTTGATGCCGCGCGGCGATCAGGGTTGGGCATCGGCTTTGTGAACCAACAGCGCGCCATGGCGGAGCTTTCAGGAAGCAGCCCCGATGCTGGGATTGCGCTTATCAAGTCAATCGTGGCCGAAGACGGGCGGCCCGGGCTCGCCCGCATCATCGCCGCCGCGACGCTGCAGCGCAAAGGCCAAAAGGCCGCCGCACTCGATATGCTGGAAGGCAGCGATCAGACAATGGCGCTGGCCCGGGAACAGCTCTCTGCCGGCAAGCCGATTGGTGGGGCGGTCGACACGCCGGCACGGGGCGTCGCCTTCTTCTATGCCAGTCTTGCGTCGGATCTGGTGCGCGACAAAGCGGCGGCCTTCGCCCTAACGCTGGCCCGCTATGCGCAGTTTCTGGACCCGCAAAGCCCATATGTTGCGCTTTCGACGGCACAATCTCTCGCGGCGAACGGCCTAGACACGGACGCCTTGGCTGCGCTCGAAAGCATCCACCCCGGGAGCACCTTCATGGCGCTGGCCGATGAAAGCCGGCTCGCCTTGTTGGAGCGGCTGGGCCGGGGTGATGAAGCAGTTGCGCTGGCCACATCGCTCGCCACCGGATCGACCCGCGCGCTTGATCATGTGCGGCTTGGTGATCTGCTTGGGCGGCTCAACCGACGCAGCGAAGCCGCCGCCGCCTATCAACAAGCCATCGACGCGCCGGATCAGTCCGGTGCCCCGGCACTCTGGGGCCTCTATATGCTCAAGGGAGGCGCCCTTGCCCAGAACGGCGATTGGGAGACCGGCCGCGCAGCCCTCCGCAAGGCGCTGGAACTTGGCCCGGATCAACCGTCCACGCTCAATTATCTTGGCTATTCCATGCTGGAGCGACGCGAAAACATTCCGGAGGCGCTCCGCTTTATCGCCAAGGCCAGCGCGATGCGGCCCGATGACGTCGCGATCACAGACTCGCTGGGTTGGGCCTACTTCCTGTCCGGCGACTATGAAAAGGCCGTCTCCACCCTTGAAAAGGCGGTCGACCTCGAACCGATCGAACCAACGATCGGCGAACATCTGGGCGATGCCTATTGGCGCGCGGGGCGCAAAGTTGACGCCCGCTATACTTGGCGCGCCGCCCTATTGCTTGCAGAGGGCGCCGATGTATCGCGCCTTGAAAACAAGATCGACACGGGCCTAACCGACAAGAACATGGCGCGCTGAAGCGCCATGCAACTGCGCGAAACGGCCCACGCCAAGCTCAACCTCGCCCTTCATGTCCGACAGCGGCGGGCAGATGGCTATCATGAACTGGAAACCCTCTTTGCCTTTACCGAAGCTGGCGATGAGCTGAGCGTGGCGGAAGCGGACAATTTCTCGCTGACGATCACCGGACCCTTTTCGCAGGAACTCGACACGGGGCCGGGCAATCTTGTGGTGAAGGCAGCAAAGGCATTGGCGGACGCTGCAGGCATAAGGACAGGGGCGGCCTTCACCCTCGATAAGCGCCTCCCCATTGCCTCAGGCATTGGCGGTGGTTCGGCAGATGCGGCGGCCGCGCTGCGATTGGTGGCGCGTCTCTGGGCGCTCGATACGGTGCGCCCCATGGATGTTGCAGCCAATATCGGGGCAGATGTGCCTGCCTGCGTTCTATCGCAAAGCTGCTTTGGGACTGGCGTGGGGGAGCGGTTGGCACCCTTTGACGGCAGCCGTTTGAAAGGCCTACCGGTTCTGCTCGTCAACCCGCTAAAGGCCTGCCCGACGGGCCCTGTGTTCAAGGCATGGGATGGTGTGGATCGCGGCAGCCTGCGCCCCGAAGGCTGGATGGAGGGCCGCAATGACCTGCAAGTCCCGGCACTCTGCCTTGTGCCCGAAATCCGCGTGGTGCTTCAAGAATTGGACCGGCAAGCGGGCGTGCGCCTGAGCCGTATGTCCGGATCAGGCGCCACCTGCTTTGCCCTGTTTGAAACGGCGGCGGCACGCGACGCCGCCGCTGCGACGATCACACACAGTCATGCCGATTGGTGGGTGTTACCAACCGCGCTTTTGTAATCAGAAGCCGAAGCGGAGCGACACCCGGACATCCCGCCCGGCGAGCGGAGCATAATCCTTCAAGAAGCTTGCATGGCGGCGAGCATTGACGTCAAAAATATTGTTCGCCGACACTATCAGGCTCACGTCACGGTCACGACCCCAGGGCCGCAAGGCGACGCTGGTGTTGACCATAGTGTAACCCTTGGTGGTGGTTTCAAACGGGGCGACCCGGTTCTGCCCATCGACCCATTCCGTCTCTGCGCGGATGTCGAGCTTTTCAGACTTCGCTTCCATACCCCCCAGAAGGCGTAACGCCGGAATGCGGGGTGCCGCCTGATTTCCGCCTACCCTCAGGATCGTCGCATGGGTAAAATCCCCAACCGCATCGAAGTTCAGCGCGAAATCACCCAGCTGCGCGAGCGTTACGGAGCCCTCAATCTCAGCGCCGTAATAGCGGGCCTTGTCCTGCAGGATGTTGAAAACGGGCAGACCATCTTCGATCGAGCCATCGGGCTGTTCATAGATGAAGTTATTGAACCAGCTGTGATAGACAGAGGCGGACAGGTTGAATCCCGTTCCCTTTCCGCGCAGCGTCATTTCCAGACCCTTGGACACTTCCTTTTGAAAGTCAGGATTGCCGACTTCAAATGCCTGCGTCCCGGCGTGTGGCCCGTTTGAGAACAGTTCCTCAGCAGACGGCGCGCGCTGGGTGTAAGACGCGTTCAGGCCGAGGCGCCAGCCGTCGGCCACTTCGTAGGCTGCTCCAAGAGAGCCAGAGACAGCGGTGAAGTTCCGATCATAGTCCGGATTGCCGAGCGTCGCATCTTCCGCCGCTGTCGCATGGGTGCGCTCAATGCGCCCGCCTGCCTCTGCCCGCAAATGCCCCAGATCAAGCGACTGGACTGTAAAGAGCCCGAACTGGCTCGCGGTGCTTTTCGGTAAGAACTTTTCATCACCGATGATGTTGAGTTTGCGAAGCACAAACTGGCTTCCAATGGCACCTTTCCAGCCGCCGTGATCGCGCTGGACGAGTTCCATCCGGCCTTCCCATCCATCATGCAGGAACGTCGTCGCAACGGCGCCGGTATCATCGATTTCCTGGTGCTGATAATCTGCATATCCGCCCCGGAAGCGGATCGCCTCTAAGAAACCGGATGCAGGATTAATTTCGGCGCGCACATCGACACGCGTCTGGCGCATGTCGAGGCGGACCTGTTCCGCCTCCACCGCGGGGTCGAGGGAGAAACGCACGGGCACGCCATAAAGATTGCCGATATGGCTGACGGAGAAGCCGAGATTGCCATTGCCCGTCACAAGTGCCGCACCACCTGCAACCTCCCACAAGCGCGATCCGCTGTTGGGAAGAGTGCCTTTCAAGTCGGCAAGATCCCGGATCTCTGCATCGGGGCTTGCTTCGGCCTGCGCGCGCAGCGCGGGCGAAAGCAGATATCCGCCCACATGCAGATCTCCGGTTTTGGAATAGGTGCCGTCAAAATGGACAACAAACTTGTCTGAAAGCGCCGCATCAACGCGCGCACCGGCAGACCGTTCATTGGCGGCCGAGCCATAGGTTGCGGTGCCATCAATGTGGAGGCCCTCTTCCGGCACGCTACGTGGAATGCGGCTGTCGATCACATTGACAACGCCACCGATCGCCGATGAGCCGAACAAGAGGGCTGCGGGGCCCCGCAAGACTTCAATCCGGTCGGCCGTCAGGGGATTGATCACCACGGCGTGATCAACACTGGTGTTGGAAACGTCAAAGCTGCCGATGCCATCCGCCAGAATACGAATGCGCTCCCCCTGAAAGCCGCGTAACACCGGGCGCGAGGCATTGGGGCCAAAGGATGTCGCCGAAACGCCGGCCTGGTGCGTCAAAGTTTCCCCGATGGTCGGGCGCACTTCACGCGCCAACTCTGTCGACGTCAGCACGGACGTTCCCGACAAGATGTCCTGTTGGCTTTGGCCGATGATCGCCGTGATGACGATGTCGTCCCCGTCGCTATGATCGCCATGTTGGCGCCCCTCCGGCACGGTCTGGGCAGAAAGCGGAACTGCGGCAACAAGGCCCATGGAAAGGGCCAGATACGAAGTGAAAGGACGGAACAAAACATACTCTCCGGCTGGACTAGACACGTCCGATTAAAAGAGATGTTACATTATATCAAGACGCAAATTGAGTTAGACTAGCCCAAGCCTTTGTTCGACCAGCGCCAAGGGCATTGCCCCCGCTTCGAGCACGGTGCCATGAAACTCCCGTAAATCCGCGCCCTTTCCACCGCGCGCACGGAACTTCTCCCGCATGTCGAGCAGCCGCAATTGCCCCAATTTGTAGCCCAGAGCCTGACCCGGCCAAGCCATATACCGTTCCACCTCCGCGATGACGCGCACTTCTGCGATGCCGGTGATGTCCTGCATCGTGCGGATCGCCTGTTCCCGCGTCCAGCGCTTGTGATGGATGCCCGTATCAACGACGAGCCGGACGGCGCGGAACAGCTCGTCCTGCAAACGCCCCAAATCTCCCAATGGATCATCCGCATAGGCGCCCAAATCCGCCATCATCCGCTCGGCATAGAGCGCCCAGCCTTCCTGATAAGCGTTGAAGCTGGCGATGCGGAGAAGGAGTGGCGATTCACCAAAAGCCGTCGCGACCGAGCCCTGTGTGTGGTGCCCTGGAACGCCTTCATGAAAGCTGAGTGTCGGCAACCGAAAGCGGGCTACCGCCGCCATATCCCGCAGGTTGATCCAGTAGGTGCCGGGGCGCGACCCATCCAGCGACGGCCCATCGTAAAAGCCGCCCGGTGCCCCATCCTGTGTTGCCACCGGCACGCGTTTCACAACGAGCCCCTGCTTTGGGATCAACGCCTCCGGCAACAGCTTGGGATAGAGCGCTTCGGCATCGCCCACCTTTTGGCGCACATAGGACAGCAATTCCTCCCGCCCGGCATCGCTGTTTGCAAACTGGTTTGCCGGATCCCGCGCAAGGGCCGCCATACGCGCGCCGATGGAGCCTTCGGTCATACCGCGCGCTGCCAAAAGCATGTTCATCTGAGCCGTGATGCGACCGACCTCAGCCATCCCGATCTCATGAATGTCATCGGGCGGCAATTGCGTGTCCCCGAGCGCGCGGACATTGGCCGCGTAAAGCACGTCACCCTGTGGCTGCGCCCAAAGCCCTGCCTCTATGCGACCGGAAGGAAGCATGCCGGCAATCTCTGCGCGGAGCCGCGCCATCGCCGGGCGGGCCCGCCTTTGCAGCGAGAGCGTCGCCCGACGCAGGGCCATCTGGCGCGTCCGCTTGGCGAGACCTGCCTTCTCCATGCCCTCATCAAGCGCACGGATGAGCGGATGCGCGGCAGCAGGACCAGCCTGGAACGCATCAAGGACCGGCAGCGTCTTTTCCATCAAGATGCGCGGCGGCACACAGCCGGCGGCCCGGTCTGCCCGGATCTTCTCAACGACGCCGCCATAGGCCTGCGGGAAGGCATCGAGCTTTTCGAGCCAGGCATCAACGGCGGTCGGCGTCTGGAGCGACTGCTGCTCCATCATGATGTTGAGGCCGTCGATATGCGGCCCGTAAATCTGCGTCACGACATAGGGCACATGGCCTGCAAAGTGGAACGGGTTGATTTTGCCGTAAGGGACAGCGGCGGACCGCGTGCCATTCTCTAGCGTCGCTTCGACAACGGAACGCTGGGTGGCCGTCCGTTCATCCCCCCGGCGGCGCATCGACGCGACAGCCTTCTTGGCATCCGCATAGGCCGCACGGATCTTCGCTTCGCCAGTGGGCGAGTAATCGTCCATCCGCCGGGCAAGCGGGCCACCAGCCAAAGACTCCGGTGTGCCATTATAGGTGGCCGTATCGGGCAACAGCGCGAGCAGCCGTTCAGTCACCTCCTCGAATGGATCGGGGGCGGGCGGCAGAAGGTTGGACTTGCGCGTCTTCGCCCAAACAGGCGCCGTCGGTACGAGTGCGGAGGCGACGAGCGCCTGACGTCTGGAAAATTTCATCGATGACCCTGTCTATGTGTTGCCGGATGGTGACATTGCGCCGCGTTGCGGGCAACAGGAATTGATGACCGATCAAGCTTGGCAAGACATTGCCGGACCCCCGACCAGCCCCCTCCTCCTCATCGCTGATCACGCGTCCAACCGCGTACCGGACGACGTGGACCTTGGCATTGCGCCAGCGCTGCTGAAAGAACACATCGCCATCGACATTGGCGTGTCAGAGCTTGGTCGGGCTTTGTGTGCCCGTCTCAACTTCCCCGGAATCCTTGGCGATGTGTCCCGCCTTGTGGTTGATCTCAACCGCGAGGAAGACGCGCCCCACATCATCCCGATTGCGAGCGATGGCCATGCCATCCCCGGCAATGCGATTGATCACGAAGCGCGATTGGCACGCATCGATCGGTACTGGTGGCCTTATCATGCGCGGATAGAAGCGCAGATGGCAGCTCAGCGGCCACGCCTCTTGATCTCGCTGCACAGCTTTACCCCGCAACTGGCGACCAAACCCGAAGAAGAACGCCCTTGGGAAATTGGCATCCTCTACAATCAGGATGACCGCGCCGCGCGCATTGCCATTCCCTTATTGGAGGCAGCGGGCGTCCGCGTCGGCGATCAGGAGCCCTATTCCGGCAAGCTCCTCAACGCGACGATGAACCGGCACGGCGAGGACACGGGCACGGCCTATCTGGGCATTGAGATGCGGCAGGACCTGATTGGAACCCCGGAGGGTGTCGCCAAATGGTGCGCCGTGCTGGCGCCGGTGATTGCGGCGATCAACCTTTAAGCGGTCAACCGGTCCCGCAATTCGCGCTTGAGAACCTTGCCGATCGGGCTGCGCGGCAGCTCCTCTGCGACAACCAAGCGGTTGAGCCGCTGCGTCCGGCCGACCTGCGCATTGGCGGCAGCGAGCACGGCGTCGGGATCAACGCCGTCACGCAGCACGACAAAGCCGACCGGCGTTTCGCCCCATTCCTCAGACGGCGCGCCAATAACCGCGGCCTCAACCACGCCGGGGTCTTTGAGCAACACCGCTTCCAGATCGCTCGGGTAGATGTTGAACCCGCCGGAAATGATCATGTCCTTGGCGCGGTCCATCAGCGTCAGGAAGCCGTCTTCATCAATCCGGCCGATGTCACCGTGCCGGTAATAGAGATGGCCATCTGCATCCCACCATTTCATCGCCTCAGTCGCGTCGGGCCGGTTGTTATAGCCCGTCATCAAGGCAGGGGACCGCCCGACGACTTCACCCACCGAGCCCGGTGGAAGTTCATTGCCGTCTTCGTCAATCACCTTGGCGATCTGTCCCGGCGCCGGCCGACCGACCGTATGGAGCTTGTCCGGGAATTCGTGCGCGACCAGCAGGAATGTGCAACCGCCTTCTGTCAGCCCGTAAATTTCAACCAACCCGCCGGGCCAACGCTTCAAAATGTCCGCCTTCAACGCCGCCGCAAAGGGAGCGCTGGTGCAGTATTTCATCACAAAGCTCGACAGATCAAAGCTGTCGAAATCGGGATGCGCCATGATCCGGCGATACTGGACGGGCACCAGCATGGTGTTGGTCGCCCGCTCCCGTTCCGCCAGTTGCAGGAAGCCGACCGTGTCAAACTTCTTCATCAACACGACCTGACCGCCCGATCCGAGCGTCGGCAGGAAGCTGGCCATGGTGGTGTTTGAATAAAGCGGCGTTGAAAGGATCGTCACCGATGCCGGACCATAGGCCGCCACGCCGCGCTGGATGTGTTGCCACCGCATGGCATGGCTGTGGACGATGCCCTTGGGCGTGCCGGTCGTGCCGCTGGAGTAGATGATGTTAAACCCGGTCTTCGGCGTAATCTCGACCGGCTGGGGCGCGGCGCCTTCAGGCGCCATCCAGTCCAGCAATGGCTCCCCCCAAGCGCCACCATCCATAGAGACGCGCTTCGGCGCACCGAAGCTTTGCCCTTCAAGCGACTCTGCCGCCTTTTCATCAAGGAACAGGTGATTGGCGCCTGAATCGACGATCATCGCCGCCATCTGTTCTCCAGTGGCCGTGTTGGTGATGAGGCCAGCAATGGCACCCGCCCGCAACGTCGCAATGAAGACACAGACCTGCATGACCGAATTGAGGCCCGCAATTGCCGTCGCTTGCCCCGGGCCGACACCGTCCGCCTGCAATTTCGCAGCGATGCGATCAACAAAGGCGTCCAGTTCCTTCCAACTGATCCGACCATCGGGATCGGCAACCGCAGGCGCATCAGAGCGCTCGGCTGCAAAGGCTTTGATAAGGGCGGGCAGCGTCGCAAAATCGGACGCCAGCAGTGTTTGTGAGCTCTCCATACAGGAACCGTGGTCGCGTAACATGACGTATACGTCAAGCAAAAGCCGCCGCTTCCTTTTGCGACGAACCGTTGCGGAAGATGCTGTGCCTGACGGGATTCTGACGCCGCGGACACCACAACATCTGCGATTGACGCCAGAGCGGTTATGGTTGTGGCCCCGTTAACCATTCAATTTCAGCGGTTTATTCATTATCCTGTGTCAACTTTCCGACATGGGGAACGGTGTTTTGGATCGCAGGAAACTCTTGCTGGGCTTAGGCGGCGTCGCGCTTGCTGGCTTTGCTGTGCCTGCATCGGCCCTGCCAGTTGCTGATGAGATCAATGATGATCCCTATTGGCAGTGCGTCCCCATTGCGCGAACCATGTCGGGCATACAGATCTATGGCGACGCCCATACGTGGTGGGATCAGGCCGAGGGCCGGTACCGCAAAGGCACCGATCCCAGAAAGGGTGCCGTGCTCAATTTCATGCCGCATGGCGGGATGAAACTGGGCCATGTGGCCGCCGTCACCAAGATCCTTGATGACCGCAACATCCTTGTCACCCACAGCAATTGGTCCCCCTATGGTGGACGGCGCGGCTATGTCGAAAAGAACGTCCGCGTGATTGACGTGTCGGAAGACAATGACTGGAGCCGCGTGCGCGTCTGGTTCTCCCCCATTGGTGATATGGGCGGCACAGAATGGCCAACCTTTGGCTTCATCTATCCCAATGGCCGCCCGCCAATGGCGCTGCCCCAAACGGCGATGGAACTGCCCAAGCAGCCGCTGCAACCGCGCATGGCTGTCCGCGAAGACCCGGAAGAATACATCCGCCCAACCTCACGCATGGCGGACATTCGCAAGACCCTGTTCGGACCGGCTCCAACAGGTCGCCTCACCTATCTTGACCGGACATTGAAGCGCCTTAAGTAACACCGATTGGCCCCCGCCCATCGCAGTGCTAGGCAGGCGCCATGCACAGTCTCCCTCTCTTCGTCCGCCTGAACGGCCGCCCCGTCATCCTGCTGGGAGATGGTGAACCTGCTGCCGCCAAACGCCGCCTGCTGGACCGTGCCGGCGCGCAGATCGTCGGCGAGGACACACAGGCCAG
This sequence comes from uncultured Sphingomonadales bacterium, assembly GCA_903958285.1. GTDB lineage: Bacteria > Pseudomonadota > Alphaproteobacteria > Sphingomonadales > Sphingomonadaceae > Aquisediminimonas. The sequence goes on along the minus strand of CAJBSR010000027.1, from coordinate 9,864 downwards.
CCTCGCCATTGTCGCCATAGAGGATGATGCCGAGGCCGAAGCTGCCATCGCCCGGTTGAAAGCGCGCGGTGTGCTCGTCAACGCGGTCGACCGCCCTTCTGCCTGCGACTTTACCCTGCCTGCCATTATCGACCGAGACCCCGTCCTCATCGCCATCGGCACAGGCGGCGCGTCAGCGGGCTTGGCCAAGGCGCTACGCCAGCGACTGGAGCAGATCATCCCCGCTGGACTGGGCGCCATCGCCACCGCGCTGGGCGCTGGACGGAGCAAGATGCGTGCGCGCTGGCCCAATGCGGCGGATCGCAGGCGCGCCATTGATGCCGCTTTTGATCCCGGCGGGCCGCTCGATCCCATGGCCGCAACTGACGCCGGGGCGGTGGACAGCTGGCTTGCGGGCGAAGCCCGTGCCGTTGCCACAGCCTTCCACCACATCACCCTCACCTCCGACGCACCGGATGATCTCACGCTGGCCCAAGCCAGGCTGCTGGGGCAGGCTGACACGGTCCTGCACACATCGCGCGTTGCCCCTGCCATCCTCGATCGCGCCCGCGCCGACGCCGCACGGGTCGCTTGCGAAACAGCGCCCGTCGAGGCACCAGAAGGTATGACGCTTTTCCTGGACCGCCTATGAGCCGCGCCTTTGTCTTCCGGGAGGGGGCAGCCTCCGAAATGTCCTTTGATGAGGCCATCACCCTGCCGCGCAACGGCGGGCTCATCTGGCTCCAGATTGACGGCCGAGAAGACGCCGCGCGCAACTGGATCCGCGATCAAGCGGACATTCCGCATATTGCCCGAGAGGCGATGCTCGCCCAGGAAACGCGGCCGCGCGCCACGCTCATCGGCGGCGGCACGCTGATCAACCTGCGCGGCCTTGGCACAACGCCCGATGATGATCCCGATGCCCTTGTCTCCACCCGATTCTGGGCCGACCGTGGCCGCGTTATTTCCGTCAGCTTCCGCACCCCCAAGGCGCTCGACATCGTCATTGACCGCTTCCACGCTGGAGAAATTGTCGATCCGGGCGACCTTCTCTCCCGCTTTGCCGAAGCGACGAGCGATCTGCTTGACCCCGATGTCGCTGAACTGGGTGACACGATGGACGATTGCGAAGTCGTCGTGGATTCCGCCAGCATCCTCGCTACCCGCAGGCGCGTGACCGAGGTGCGCAGCAAGGCCATTTCATACCGTCGCTTCGTCGCGCCGCAACGTCAGGCGCTGGAACGGTTGGCCGCAGCCGAGCTCGACTGGCTCGACGAGGATGACCGGATGCACCTGCGCGAAGCCGCAGACCGCGCCGCCCGCATGGCCGAAGAGCTGGAGGCGATGCGCGAACGTGCCGCCCTCATCCATGAAGAACTCACCGACCGTCGCGCCGAGGTGATCGACACCCGCGCGCTGCTCATCTCCATCGTCGCCCTCATTTTCCTGCCGCTGACTTTCATCACCGGCCTGCTCGGGATGAACGTGGAAGGCATCCCCTATGCGCACAAGCCTTGGGCGTTCTGGGGTGTCACCGGCGTCTGCCTTGCCCTTGCGATCGGTGTGCTCGGATGGTTCGTCCGTGCGCAGTGGATTCGCGGGAAATAGGGCGTCTCCGCCAGTCCGCTGCCTAATCCAGCAGCGCATCAATCGACGTCGCCATCTTGATATCCCGCTGGGACAATCCCCCCGCGTCATGCGTGGTCAGCAAGATGTCGACGCGGTTCCACACGTTCGACCATTCGGGGTGATGGTCCTGCACTTCCGCCAGCAGCGCCACGCGCGTCATGAAGGCGAAGGCTTCTGAAAAATCCTTGAAGATGAACTGGCGGGTGATGCCGTCACGGGCGTCATCGACGTCCCATTCGCCTAGCCGATCAAGAGCTGCAGTGCGTTCTTCGGGGGAGAGTTGTTCGACCATGCTTTGCCTCTTTCGTTTATACCTCTATGTCGCAGGGATGACGGGGAAAGGTCAACTGGCGCCGAGCTGTTCGGACATTGAATCCTTGGCGCGCAAGGCCTTGGCGCGCCTGCCGGAGCTGTTCCGCAGTCATCTGGGCCATGTCGCGCTGATCGTGGACGATTTCGCCGATGCGGCGACGCTCGCGGAAATGGGCATTGAAGACCCCTTTGAGCTATCCGGCCTCTATTCGGGCCGCCCCGTTGGCGAGACCGCGCAGACGGGTGACCTGCCGACGACCATCCACCTGTTCCGCAGGCCGATCCTCGATGAATGGGCGGAGAGCGGCGAAACGCTGGAACATCTGGTCGCGCATGTTTTGGTGCATGAGGTCGGCCATCATTTCGGCCTGACCGATGATCAGATGCACAAGCTGGAAAACATCGTCGCATGACAGCCTCGCTCGCCTTATCCAATCTTGCCTGCGTGCGCGGCGGGCGTGTGCTGTTCAAGGGATTGAACGCGACGCTCGGCCCCGGCGATGCGCTGTTGCTGACCGGCCCCAATGGCGTCGGGAAATCGAGCCTGTTGCGGCTGATCGCGGGTCTGCTTCCTGCCTATGCGGGAACTATGTCTTATGACGGACGGCTTGCCCTGTCCGATGAAAACCACGCGCTTGATCCGCGCCTGCCGCTGGCCAAGGCGCTTGGCTATTGGGCGGGGATAGACGGCACCGGCCCGATGGCGGTCTCAGCGGCGTTGGAAGCGCTCGACATGACCCGCCTCGCCGATGTTCCTGTGCGGCTGCTCTCCACCGGCCAGCGGCGACGCGCCAACCTTGCCCGCGTGCTGGCAAGTGGAGCAGACATCTGGTTGCTCGATGAGCCCGGCAATGGGCTGGATACAGCGTCACTGGCGTTGCTGGAGCGCGCCATCGCCGCGCATCGGGCGCAAGGCGGGATCGTCGTGGTCGCGTCGCATCAGCCGCTCGGGCTGACTGATGCTCAGGCCCTCGCACTGGAGGCAGCGGAATGAACGCGTTCCTCGCCATCCTTGGGCGTGACCTGCGCCTCTCGCTGGGATCAGGCGGCATCGGCCTGCCGGTGGTTTTTTTCCTGCTGGTCGCGACGCTCTATCCGTTCGCAGTCGGGCCGGATGGCGCTTTGCTCGCCAAGACCGGCGGCGGCGTTTTGTGGGTGGCGGCTTTGCTCGCAGCGCTCCTGCCCATCGACAGGCTGATCGCCCCCGACGCGGAAGCGGGCGTGCTCGATCAATATGCCGTGCGCGGCGTGGGCGAGGAGATGATTGCGGCAGCCAAGATCACTGCGCACTGGATCGGATTTGGCCCGCCGCTGATGCTCGCTGCCATCCCGGCCTCGGCCATGCTGCGGCTGGATGGCGAGACGTTGGCGGCGGTTGAATTGGGCCTGCTGGCAGGCACACCGGGGCTGGCCGCGCTTGGCGTGATGGTCGCCAGCCTGACCGCCGGGCTGCGACGCGGTGGCGCGCTGGCAGGGCTGCTGATGTTGCCGCTCGCCATTCCGCTCATCATCTTCGGTGCGGGGAGCATCGGCGATTTTGGCGGCGGTGCGCTCAGGTTTCTGGCCGCATCCTCGCTGTTTCTGGTCGCTGTGGCGCCGTTTGCGGCAGGGGCCGGGATCAGGGCGCTTCGAGAATAGTCTTTATCCCGTTTGGGCTGAGCCTGTCGAAGCCCTGTCCTTTAACCTTGGCACACAGAAGAAGGGCAGCCCTTCGACAAGCTCAGGGCAAACGGAGGGAGCAGTCGCTACCGCGACCAGCGCGCGAAGATCGCCGTCGGCAGCACAAGGCCCCGCGCCTCTTCCCGCACGCCGAGCTCCCCGCATTCCACAGTGCCGCCGAGATCGGCGAAGTGCTGGCGGACCAGCTCCCCAATGGCGAGCGCGGACATGCGGACGGCGTAGACCGTGAGAAACAGGAACCGCGAGTCGGCATCAAGCAGCTTGCGGCAATCGGCGATGAGTTCGGGCAAGCCTTCTTCCAGCTTCCAAACTTCGCCATCGGGGCCGCGGCCATATTTAGGCGGATCGAGGATGATGCCGTCATAGCGCTTGCCGCGCCGCACTTCGCGGGCGGTGAACTTCATTGCGTCGTCGATGATCCAGCGGACGGGCTTATCGGTCATGTTGGACAGCGCCGCATTGGCGCGCGCGGCTTCGACCGACTTCTTGGAGGCATCGACGTGCGTCACAGCGGCGCCCTTGGCGGCAAGCGCCAAGCTGCCGACGCCGGTATAGCCGAACAGGTTCATCGCGGTCGGCGCGTCCATGCCCGCCAGCTGCCCGCGCATCCAGGTCCACACAGGCGCCATGTCCGGAAAGAAGCTCAGATGCCGAAAAGGCGTTGGCTGCATGGTGAAGCGGACTTCTTCCCAGCTTCCGGTCCAGCCCTTTTCCGGTAGGCGGCTGGAAAAGCGCCACTGGCCGCCACCATCTTCATCGGCGCCCGGGACAAACTCGCCGTCGGCTTTCCAGTCGTCGCTGGCGGGTGCCCAAAGCGCCTGTGGTTCAGGCCGGATGAACCGGCGCGGGCCGTACCGCTCCAGCTTGCGGCCATAGCCGGAATCAATCAGGCCGTAGTCGGCCCAAGGTTCCCCGATCAGGGCAATCGGCGTCATGCAGCCGGCGTTGCCCGTTCGGCGACATAGGCAGCAATCGCCTCCTTCGTCGCAGGCAGCGTGTCGTAACGTTCTTCGCGTTCAAACAGATTGCCCATGCGCGCCGGCAGATGCGGGCGGACGCCGGTGGCGCGTTCGACAGCATCGCGGAACTTGGCCGGGTGCGCCGTGGCCAGCGTGACGACGGGCACATCGGCAGGCAGGCCTGCGTTGCGCGCCGCCGCCAGACCAATGGCGGTATGCGGGTCAAGAACCTGATCGGTCCGTTCATGGGCCCAGCGCATCACGTCTGACATGCCATCGGCATCGATCCGGGCGCTGACGAACAGGTCTTTGGACCCGGCCAGCATATCGGCGGGGATCGACATCGCGCGGGTCGATTCGAAATCGGCCATCATCTTGGCCAACCCCTTGCCGTCGCGTCCGGCGAGGTCGAACAGCAGCCGTTCAAAGTTTGAGCTAACCTGAATGTCCATGCTCGGCGTCGCCGTCGCGGTGACGGTGCCACAGCTATAATCACCCGTGGTCAGTGCACGGTGGAGGATGTCGTTGACATTGGTCGCCACGATCAGCTTCGCCACCGGCAAGCCCATGCGCTGTGCGACATAGCCTGCAAACACATCCCCGAAATTGCCGGTCGGCACGGAGAAGGCGATAGGCCGTTCCGGTGCGCCCAGACGGACGGCGGTGTAGAAATAATACACCACCTGCGCCATCAGTCGCGCCCAGTTGATCGAGTTGACTGCAGACAGCGTGAAGCGGCCATTAAAATCGCGATCCTTGAACAGCGCCTTCACGATCGCCTGCGCATCATCAAAGCTGCCGTCGATCGCGATGTTATAGACATTTGGTGCGAACACCGTCGTCATCTGGCGGCGTTGCACATCGGAGACGCGACCGGCGGGGTGGAGCATGAAGATGTCGATCTTCGCGCGGCCCGCCACGCCGTCAATCGCGGCAGATCCGGTGTCGCCCGATGTCGCGCCGATAATCGTCAGATGCGCGTCGCGCTTGGACAGAAACGTTTCGAACAATTGACCGAGCAACTGAAGCGCCACATCCTTGAACGCCAGCGTCGGGCCGTGGAACAGCTCCATCAGCCAATGCTGCTGGTCCAGCTGGATGACCGGCGTCACCGCATCATGCGAGAAGCGGCCATAAGCGGTGGTGCACAGGCGCTTGAGCGTTGCATCATCCAGGCATCCGGCCACGAAGGGCCGCATGACGGCCACAGCGGTATCGACATAAGAGAGGCCGCGCATCGCCGCGATCTCTTGCTTGGAGAACTCCGGCCAGCTTTCCGGCACATAGAGTCCACCATCTGAGGCCAACCCGGCAAGGGTGGCGCCTTCGAAATCGAGCGCCGGTGCGCTTCCCCGAGTGCTGACATACCGCATGATGCGGCGGCGTTAGCCGCGATAGGCCCAATGGGCAAGTTTAGGTGAGCGCAACACGGATGAGCTCTGCCCCAACCGCCACCATCAGCAGCGAGATGAGCGTGTTGAAACGCTCCGCACTCACGCGCTTTACAAGCCAGACCCCCGCAAAGGTGCTGGCAATGGCGACCGGCAGAAAGACGAGCGTGAGCTGCATATTGGCCCAAGTGAACTGCCCGAGGGCCATGTAAGCGGGCACCTTCATCCAGTTGAGCACCGCAAAGAAGATCGCGGACGTGCCGATGAACACCGTGTGCGGCATCCGCCGCGATAAAGCCCAGATCTGGAAAGGCGGGCCACCGGCATGGGCGACGTGACTGGTGAAGCCGGAAACAGCGCCCCAGAACGCGCCCACCCATAAAGGCAGATCCGCCTTGATCGGCAGGCGAAAGCCCCGTTCTCCGGCAAGACGATAGGTGCCAAAGGCCACCGCAATCAGCCCTACAAAGGCGCGGACGGCATCGGGCGGCACTATGGTTGCCAGCAGCCAGCCGAGAAAGACCCCGACAACCGCGCCCGGCACCATCAGCTTAAGCGTCGACATGTCAAAGCTGCGGCGGAACGCCCAGACGCCAACGACGTCCTGCACGATCAGGATTGGCAAAAGCATCGCCGCCGCCGGCACCGGATCCATAACCAGCACAAGGATGGGCATGGACGCCGCACCTAGACCCGCAAAGCCACCCTTTGCGATGCCGACAAGGATGACAGCAATCGACGCGACGATGAAGAAAACGGGGTCGTGCGGCAGGCTCAACCCGCGCGCATCCGGCGGCGGAGCGCGAGGGCGTAGATCAGGGCCGCTACGCCCGCGAACAGGAACCACTGGACGGCATAAGCGAGATGATTATTGGGCACCTCATCCGGCGAGGGCGGGGCACTGGCGTCTAACCCCGGCGCGGGGGTGTCTGACACCAGCATCGGCCGCAGCACTTCCTGCGTGCCGCCCAGCTTGCCAAACAGGCTCTGGTGGCTCGGTTCAGTCGTGACGCGGCCGCGCACGAGGCCGCCACTCCAATTGGGTTTCAGCTTCGGGTTGCGGGTCACGCCCATATCGGCAAGCAGGCCGGGCCCTTCGGCACCGGTGCTGCACTCCGCGATCCACCGATAGCCGCCCCCGCCTTTGACGGATCGGCCCACCTCGGTGCGCCAGCCGGTGACTTTGACGCACATTGCCGATGACAAACGGAACAGCAGCGCATCAGGCACCGGTCCCTTGGGCTGATAGGCGGCAGCGTCCATCTTCATGTTCGCCGCAAACAAGGCGAGTTGCCCCGCCTTTTCGGCGCGACGGTCCAACTGCCAGAAGCCGAGCGCGACCATCACCGCACAGGAGATCGACACAATAAGGGTCGGAACAACCGGGATACGCATCAGAGGACCAGCCGTCCTTCGCGCGCGCGGTTGCGATATTCAAGAATGAGCAGCGCGCCTTTGGCCAGCCGCAGCGATCCGACGGTCAGCCCCGCCGTCATCGGCAGCCAGATCAGGATATGCACCCAGAAGGGCGGCGCGGCGGACAGTTCCAGCAGGACCGCACCAAGGGTGACGATGGCACCGACAATCATGATGAGGAAGGCGGCAGGGCCATCCCCCACATTGAACTGGGTAAAGTCCAGATCGCAGGTTGAACACCGGTCTGAAAAGCGAACGGCGCCCACGAACAGAGTCGGGGCGCCGCAGCGTGGGCAAAGCCCCTTTAACGACGCTTGGGTCGTATCCGGAGCCTGCCAGTCAGTCATCAGATCAGCCGTGGACTGGCGCGCCCCAGCCGCCCCAAACGTAAACGGCGACAAAGAGGAACAACCACACGACGTCGACGAAGTGCCAGTACCAAGCGGCCGCTTCGAAGCCGAAGTGCTGACGCGGGGTGAAGTGGCCCTTGTACGACCGCACGAGGCAGACGATCAGGAAGATCGTGCCGACGAACACGTGGAAGCCGTGGAAGCCAGTCGCCATGTAGAAGGCCGAGCTGTAGTTCAGGCCAGCGAACGCGAAGGGTGCGACCGCATATTCATAGATCTGGATCGACGAGAAGAGCAGGCCGAGCGCGATCGTGATCCACAGGCCCTTCTTCAGATTGTCGTTTTCACCAACGCCGATCATGCCCCAAAGGCCAGTGAGCTTGCCGCCGCGTTCATTGTTGATGAGCGCATGGTGGGCCCAAGTAACCGTCGTGCCCGAGCAGAGCAGGATGAGCGTGTTGAGCAACGGGAAGCCGAAAGCGTCGATGACTTCAAGACCCTTGGCCGGGAACTGGCCTGCTGCCTGCGTCACCGAATTGGGGCCGGCAATGATCTCAACGGCGCCGTCGACAACCTGAAGCGGCACGGGGAACAACGAGAAGTCGAAGAACGCCCAGAACCAGCCGACGAAGAACATGACTTCAGAAGCAATGAACAGGATCATGCCGTAGCGCAGATGGAGTTGCACGACCGGGGTGTGATCACCGCTTTGGGCTTCCTTCACAACATCCGACCACCAAGCGTAGAAGGTGTAGAGGATGCCGAGCCAGCCAATGCTGGACACGATGCCGCCATAAGGCATCTCATGCATCCACATGACCAACCCGCCAAAGGCGAGGAGCGCCGACATTGACCCGACAAAGGGGTGAATGCTGGGCGGTAGGATATGGTAGTCGTGGTTCTTTGCGCCTGCCATCGTCAATGCTTTCCCTGTGAATTCGAAAATCGCTTAGCTTTGGTTTTTCGCCTCGTCCACCGGATAGAAGGTGTAACTGAGCGTGATTTCTTGAACATCCCTTGCCGCCGGGTCCTTCAGGATCGCTGGATCGACGTAAAAGACGACCGGCATCCGCACCTGCTGACCCGGTTGCAGCGTCTGCTCGGTGAAGCAGAAACACTGGATTTTGGTGAAATATTTGCCGGCCTGATTGGGCGTCACGTTGAAGGTCGCCGTGCCCTTGACGGGCTTGTCAGACAGGTTTTTCGCCACATAAAAGGCAATCTCCTGTTCCCCGACCTTCACGACCTCACGGTTCACTTCCTGGTGGAATTTCCACGGCAGCTTGGAACTGTGGTTGGCATCAAAGCGCACCGACATGGTTTGTCCGGCCACAGCGCCCGGGGCGGTGCCGCCAATTGCTTTTTGCGTCGTCCCGGCGAAGCCCGTTACCTGACAGAACAGCCGGTAAAGCGGCACACTCGCATAGCCGACACCCGCCATCGTCACCGCCAGCGTCGTTGCCAGCATGCCGGTCCGTAAAGTCGCGTTCATTACCCGATCCTCGCCAGAGTGATGAAGTAGAACAACAGGCACATGCCGACCAGCAGCACTGCCGTCACGATTGAGCGCTGTTGCCGGCGCCGGTTAAATTCGTCTTGGTCGCTCATGCCAATACCATACGGTCCACCGCGACCGCCCCAAAGAGGACAAAGAGATAGACGATCGAAAAAGCGAACAGGGCCTTTTCCGGCGCCATCGAATCGCCTTCCCGCGTGGTGCGGAAAGCGACACGCGCGGACAATAGCAGAAAAACAACGGACAGCAGGATGGCCGAAATGCCATAAATCATCCCGAGCATCCCCAATGCGAAGGGGGCAATGGCGCAGGCGACCATCGGCAATGTGTAGAGCAGGACCTGCGTGCGGGTCGTCTTCTCCCCCGCCACAACCGGCAGCATCGGCACGCCCGCATTGGCATAATCGGTCTTCACAAACAGCGCCAAGGCCCAGAAGTGCGGGGGCGTCCAAAGGAAGATGATGCCAAACAGCAGGATCGGAAGCAGGCTCATATCGCCCGTTGCCGCCGCCCAGCCGATCATCGGCGGGAAGGCCCCTGCCGCACCACCGATGACGATATTCTGCGGGGTCCGGCGCTTAAGCCAGACGGTGTAGACGAGCACGTAGAACAGAATCGACGCGGCGAGGATG
>CAJBSR010000026.1 GCA_903958285.1 uncultured Sphingomonadales bacterium | reverse complement strand
TCGAACGGGCAGAGCCTTCGATGATGCGTGTTGCTGCTTCGATATCGTTCGCGTTCAGGTCCTTCATTTTCGCTTCAGCGATTTCAGACAGCTTGGAACGTGCAATCGAACCGATGGATGCCTTGCCGGGTTCCTTTGAACCCTTGTCGAGCTTGGCAGCCTTCTTGATCAGATAGGTCGCCGGTGGCGTCTTCGTGACGAAGGAGAAGCTCTTATCTGCAAACACAGTGATCACGGTCGGGATCGGCATGCCCTTTTCGAGCTCAGTCGTCGCCGCGTTGAACGCCTTGCAGAATTCCATGATGTTCACGCCGCGCTGACCCAAAGCAGGGCCGATCGGCGGGGATGGATTGGCGGCGCCCGCGGGCACCTGCAGCTTAATATAGCCGGCAATCTTTTTGGCCATTGTTCACTCACTCTTTAGGTGGGGTCCACGCCTGAAGCGTCTCGCCCGGTTCAAGTTTAGCGGTTCAAACGGGGTGGCCCCCTCCCGCGCTTATCCGGGCCCGAAAGGGCCCAAATCTCATTTCGTCCGTTCAACCTGCTCGAACTCGAGCTCGACTGGTGTCGGGCGACCGAAGATCGATACGGAAACCTTGACGCGACCCTTGTCGAAATCGAGTTCCTCGACGAGGCCGGTAAAGCTGGCAAACGGGCCGTCGAGAACCTTGACCTGATCGCCGATTTCGTAATCGACGCGGATCTGCTGCTTGGGCGCAGCGGCGGCTTCTTCCTTGGTGTTCAGGATGCGCGCGGCTTCAGCTTCGCTGATGGCCTGCGGCTTGCCCATTGATCCGAGGAAGCCTGTCACCTTCGGCTGATTCTTGATGAGGTGATACACATCATCATTCATGCTCAGCTTGGCCAGAACATAGCCCGGGAAGAACTTGCGTTCCGACTGGATCTTTTTGCCACGGCGGATTTCGGTGATGGTTTCCACGGGCACTTCAACCGAATCGACGAGCGCTTCCAAGCCGAGACGCTGCGCGTCTGCCAGAATCGCGTCGCGAACTTTGTTCTCAAAGCCCGAATAGGCGTGGATGATGTACCAGCGTGACATAGTTTTCTTTTCTTATGTGTCAGGAAGCGAGGGTGAGCAGCGTCTTCACGATCCAGCTGAACACCGAATCAACGCCGAGGAAAAACAGCCCGAGGATCGTCGTCATGATGATCACCATGACAACGGTCATGCCGGTTTCACGCCCCGTGGGCCACGAAACCTTCGCCGTTTCGGCCCGGACTTGCCGGATGAATTCGCCTGGGCTGGTTTTAGCCATGGACCCGCTTTCCGTCCTTCAAAACTTGTTTCGACAACAGGACCGCAACCGGAAAAACCGGCAAATGTGGAACCCTGATGTCGGGATGGGCCGCCAATAGTCGGCTTTTGGCGGAAAAGCAAGCGTCGCATAGGGTTTCCCCTTCGGCGATGGACATAGGGCCAGTCCCCCTCGATTCGCGAAAGTATAGTCTGCGATTCGGGAAACTGGCAGGAGCGGAGGGACTCGAACCCACGGCCCTCGGTTTTGGAGACCGATGCTCTACCAACTGAGCTACGCTCCTATGGCCAGACGGCGGCGCATAGCGAAGCGCCCTTCATGGTGCAAGCAAAGACCGTCGTATTTCGTTGCTGGTGCAGACGGGGTCAGGCGACGGCGCGATCCGCCCGACTGTCAGCTAGCAGACGGCGTGCGTCGGCGGCGGGCATGGGTCGCCCGAAGAGATAGCCCTGGATCTTGCGGCAGCCGAGCTGGCAGATCATCCGATATTCTTCCTCGGTTTCCACGCCCTCTGCCGTCGTGACCATGCCAAGGCTGTTCGCAAGCGCAACCACAGCACGGATGATCGCCAAGCTTTCCGGCGCGTTGCGCGCGGCGCCCTGAACGAAGGAGCGGTCGACCTTGATTGTGTTGAACTTGGTCCGCGATAAATAGCCGAGCGATGAATAGCCGGTGCCAAAGTCGTCGAGCGCCAGCCGAACACCCAGCGCCATCAGCTGGTCGAGAATCTGAAGTGCGGCGGTGCTTTCGCGCATGAAGACGCTTTCGGTCACTTCCAGCTCCAGCCGCTGCGGCTGAAGGCCGCTTTGCGACAGGGCCTGCACGACCGACGTCACGAAGTTCACGTCAGTCAGCTGTTCAGCCGAGACGTTGACCGCAACGCGGATTGTAGACGGCCATGTGGCCGCTTCGGCACACGCCGTGCGCAGCACCCAATCGCCGATTGGGGCGATGAGGCGGGTGTCTTCGGCCACGGGCACGAATTTGGCCGGCGAGACGGGACCCAATTCCGGATTGGTCCAGCGAAGAAGCGCTTCAAAGCTCTCAACCGCACTCGTCTCGGCATTGACGACGGGCTGATAGTGCACTTCAAACTCATGGCGCTCCAACGCTTTGCGCAATGCGATTTCGATGACGCGCCGTTCTTCGGCATGCACGTGAAGCTGGGGCTCATAGCAATGGACAGCGCCCCCGCCGACGTCCTTGGATCGATAGAGCGCAAGGTCTGCTGACCGAATCAGAGTTTCAACGGTACGCCCGTCACGTGGTCCGGTGGCCGTGCCGACACTGGCACCGATATACAGTGTGTGCTGGTCAACCTCATAGGGCCGCGACAGCGTATCGATGATGTTCTGCGCAAATTTGGACAGGCGCTGCGGGTCGTTGGCATCCCTCACGACGACGGCAAACTCGTCGCCACCCAGACGGCCACAGACTTCATTATCGGTCATGATTGAGCGAAGGCGTTCCGCCACGCGCGTCAGCAACCGGTCGCCAATGGGATGGCCCAACGTGTCGTTGACAGCCTTGAACCGGTCCAGATCGATCATCAAGAAGGCGCATCTGCCGCGCCAGCGGTCTGCCTCGACCATTGCATCGCCGAGGGCCTCGGTGATGTGCAGGCGGTTCGGCAGGCCGGTGAGCGTGTCATAGCGCGCCATACGGTTGATCTTGTCGGCAGACCTATGGGCTTCGGTCACGTCCGATCCGACGCCGCGGAAACCGAGGAAGGAGCCGGAATCGTCAAAGCGCGGGGAGGCGGAGAGTTCCCACCAACGCGCCTCACCTGCGACGGTGACAGGAAGGATAAGGTCGCTGAAGTTTTCGCGGTTTTTCAGCTTGTCGGCCAAGACGCGCAGGGCCGCCGAAAAGTTTCCGGCTTCCCACGAATCGCCCGCAAGAATCTCAAGAATCGGTTTGGCTTCGACCTGCTCGGGCTGAAGGCCCAAGGCATAGGCAAAGCGCGGCGACACATGGGTGAGGCACTTTGACGCGTCGATCTGCCACATCCAGTCGCCGCCCGATTCCTCAAACTCGCGCAGGAGAAGGCTGACGACCTCGTCCTTTTCGGCCAGCTCGTTTTCGACGGACCGGTGCATCACGAAGTTGCGGCCATTAGCTAGGCAGCTGAGCATCAGCGCGCTGGAATAGGCAACGGCCGTTGCTGAAATGAGGGGCATGCCTGAGTACCACATCATGGCGGCAAGGCTGGTGCCGGTGACCGTCAGGAAGGCCGCCGTTGCCATCGGCACAGCCGACAGGGCGACCGTCATGCCGGCCATCAGCGCGGTCAGCACGGTCCAAATGCCGATCAGGCTTTCCGCCGATGCGCCCGGGCCAAAGAGCAGCGGCGCCACGGCCCATGCGGCTGCGCCGATAAGTGTAATGCCCGTTTCACGGTGGAGGTCTGCATTCGTTGCAATCACGGGGGTCCAGCCGCGTTCCCGCAGGTGTGGCCAAGCAGACACGCCAGCCATGACGATCGTGCAGAAGAACCACAAACCCAATTTCAGCGGCGAAACCGAAGATTTCAGGAGAAGCAGGAGAACAATCGCGCCCAGCACCGAAATCACGAGGCGCGTGACAGCAAAGCGTTTAACAACAGCCAGTTGAGCCGCACGCACAATGCCCCAGTCGGTGCCTGCCGGCTCCGTAAAGCCAAGGATCGAGAGCCAACCGGGAATGCCGGGCGCGGTAGAATGGGTGCTTTTCCGTCTCACACCCGAAGGCATAAGCCCAAAAGGGTTAGCGTTCCGTAAGCACTATAGGCGTTTTTTAGCGCCGAACTGGTGTTAGGCCGCCAGCGCGTAGGGCTGGATCTCTCCCGAAAGATAGAGCCGCCGCGCCTTTGCGCGGCTGAGTTTGCCGGAACTGGTCCGCGGCAAGGATCTGGGCGGCACCAGTTCCACGACACAATTCATGCCCGTAATGGACCGCACCTTTTCGCGGATGGCATCCCGCAATTTGGATCGTTCTTCGCCATCTGTTGTCCGGCAATGGACAAGAACGGCAGGCGATTCTTCCCCGCCCGGCATGGTTACAGAAAACGCCGCGATATCGCCCTGCTTGAAGCCGGGAAGTTGCTCAACCGCCCATTCAATGTCCTGCGGCCAATGGTTCTTGCCATTGATGATGATCATGTCCTTGGCGCGGCCAACAACATAGAGATATCCGCCCGACATATAGCCCATATCGCCGGTGTTGAGCCAACCGTTCTGCAGGCAGGCTTCGGTTGATTCAGGGTCACGGAAATAGCTGTGCATGATCGACGGACCTGCGGTCCAGACTTGGCCAATCTGGCGTTCGGCAAGCGGAGCGCCATCATCGCCTCGGATTTCCAGTGTCATGTCGCGGCAAGGCTTGCCGCAATTGACGATGGCGCGGTAGCGTTGCGGACGGTCGCCCGGCCATGCTTCGCCCGACAGTTCAGATTCTTCCACCAATTCGACAATGATGCCTTCGCCCGGCGGCATGATGGTGACCGCCAGCGTCGCTTCGGCAAGACCATAGCTCGGCAGGAAGGCTTTGGCGCTGAAACCGGCTTCATGGAAGGCATCGACAAAGCTCTGCATCACATCCGGGCGGATCATGTCCGCGCCATTGCCCGCAATGCGCCATCCCGAAAGGTCAAACCGGTCAGATACATGGCTCTGGCTCGAAATGCGGCGGGCGCAGATGTCATAGCCGAAGGTCGGGGAATAGCTGATCGACGTATCGCCGACGCGGGTATTGCGGGTGACCAGATCCAGCCAAGCCAGGGGCCTGCGGGCAAAATCTTCGGTCTTCATATAATCGACCGACACCTGATTGGCGACCACCGAGAGGAAGCAGCCGACGAGGCCCATGTCATGATACCAGGGCAGCCAAGACACGCAGCGGTCAGTGTCGTTGACTTCCATGCCATGGCCGTGCGCGGCCAAATTGTTGAGCAGTGCATGGTGGGTCACGGCCACACCGTGGGGAAAGCGCGTCGATCCGCTCGAATACTGCAGATAGGCGATGTCGTCGGTCGCGGCCGAAGGCAGCGCGGTTTCGACGGCAGGCTCGGCGCCAAAGGCTTCCCAGCTGATCGTTTTCGCGCCGACGAGGCGGCCCGCATCCGGCGCCATGTTTTCGAGCGATTCGGGGTAGATGAGGAATGTGGGTTCGGCGCTCTGCATCTGCACCGCCAACTGATCCACATAGGAATCACGTCCGCCAAATGAGGTTGGCAGCGGCAGGGGCACTGGCCAAGCACCGGCATAGACGGCGCCAAAGAACAAGGCCGCGAATTCGGGAGATGTCTCTGCGATCAGCGCAATCCGGTCCCCCGGCGCGACGCCCATGGCGATCAGGCGATAGGCCATGTCGAGTGCATCGCGGCGCAGCGCGGAATAGGGGTAGGGCCGCGCCAGATTGCCGCGTGGATCATGAAAATTGAGGCCTCGAACACCCGTCGCCGCATAGTCCAGCGCTTCGCCCAACGTGGCAAAATCAGACATGCGCCGGGGCAGGCTGTCCCGCGTTGGCGTGGCCTGGAGTGTCGACGTGGCCGGCGTCGTGGTGGTCCGGTCAAGGCTATCCTGCACGGAGTATCCCAACTTCATCATGGCATCGGCCTTTTGGCTCAGACGCGCGTTGCAATCCCATTCGCGACAATTGTAGCGAGCGCTTCCAATCTTGCGGGACTATGGCACAAATTGGGCCGGACATAAGACATGAAACGATTCACCGCATCTAAACCTCTCAACAACGCGGATTTGCGTCAATTCGCCCTGACCTATGTCAGTCGATACGCCACATCTCGGCACAAGCTTGCCGCGTATCTGAAGCGGAAAATTCGCGAACGGGGCTGGGAAGAGGAAAAAGAGCCGCCGGTGGAAGCGTTGGTCGCGGAGCTTGCTGAGAACCGGTTTGTTGATGACAGGGCCTATGCAGAGATGAAGGCGGGCAGCCTTTCGCGCCGTGGATATGGCCCGCGCCGTGTCCGTCAGGCGCTTGATGCGGCCGGGATTGGCGAAGGCGATGCTGCAGACGCCCTGCGCGGCGCAGAGACCGAGAGTGTCGCGGCAGCTCTCGCTTATGCCAAAAGGCGTCGCTTAGGCCCTTTCTCCGCGCACCCCGATAACCCGGATCACCTCCGCAAGGCCTTGGCCGCCATGCTCCGCGCAGGGCATGCATACTTAACAGCACGGCGAATTCTTGATTTGTCTCCGGAACTTGTCCAAGATGACCAAGCTTTGTCAGAACTATAAGGTCGCACATTAGGATTCTGACGCGGCAGGTGAACAGGTGGGTGCCGTTTGGTTGTGCGAGGCCGTGTAATGATAACAAGCTGCCGGACTCCGGAATGACGGAGGTGAGGCAAGAAGGGGCGGACGCCGAAAGCCGGACCGTGGAGGGCCATGTGAAATGGTTCGACGCGACGCGGGGTTTCGGTTTTGTCGTGCCCGACGACATTGAGGTCGGGGACGTTCTTCTCCATTTCTCGGTTCTGCGTGAACATGGCCGCCGGACTTTACCGGAAGGTGCGCGGGTGACGTGCGAAGTCGCGCTCGGCCAGCGTGGCTTGCAAGCGACGCGCTTGGTCGCGTTCGATCTCAGCTCGGCGATTGTTCCCGAAGAGGCAGACCGCGCGCCCAAGCGCGGACGGGATGCTGACCTGCCCGACGTTGAAAATGCAGGGCCTTTCGAGCCCGTTGCCGTCAAATGGTTCAACCGACCAAAGGGCTATGGATTTCTGGTCCGGTCAGAAGACGGCGCAGACATTTTCGTCCATATGGAAACGCTCAGGCGGGCCGGGATCATCGATGTCCTGCCAGAAGACACGCTGGAAGCGCGTCTGGTGAAGAGTGATAAGGGCTATCTTGCAGTTGAGGTAAAACGTCCATGACCGTGTTTCGAGCGCTCGCGGCGCTCCTGTTGTTGCTCCCCGCCGCGTGTCAGGCCGGGACTCCAGACGTCACCAAGGCGGCCAGCGGCCTTTCGGTTGTTCCACTGAGCATCCGCACCGCGGCGGGCAAGACCTACGCTTTTAAAGTTGAAGTTGCCCGGTCCGAAAGCGAACAGGCCCGCGGGCTGATGTTCCGGGATAGGCTGGCGCCGGATGGTGGAATGATTTTCCCGATGAACCCACCGCGCCCGGCCAGCTTCTGGATGAAGAACACCGTCATCCCGCTTGATCTCATTTTCATCCGCCCGGACGGGACCATCGCCCGCATCTCGGCAGAGGCCGTACCTTATTCGCTGGAACCGATTGATTCGGGGGAACCTGTGTCGGCTGTGCTGGAACTTGCAGGTGGCCGTGCGGCAGAACTTGGCATTTCCGAAGGCGATAAGGTGCGCTGGGCCCGCTAGCGCCCGTTGCATCGCACGCTGCAAAGTCGTAACGGCACGACCATGGGCGTTTTCAAAAACATCTTCACATGGTGGGAAGGTCAAACCTTCGGCACTTGGCTCCACACCAAGACCAGCGGTGTCCGCATCGGCGAAGATGCCGAGGGCAACGTCTATTATCAGGCAAAAAAGGTGGAGCCCGCCGGGCATCATCGCCGCTGGGTAACCTATGCGGGTAACAATGACGCGAGCCGCGTTCCGCCGGAATGGTTTGGCTGGCTGCACAACACGATTGATGCGCCGCCATCGGAAAGTCTACCTGCGCCGCGGGCTTGGGAAGCAGAACCGCAGCCGAACTTGACCGGAACGCCCGGCGCCTATCGCCCGATGGGCGCGTTGGAATCCGGTGGACGTCGTGCGAGCGCGACAGGTGATTATGAAGCTTGGAGCCCGGACGCCGCGTGAAGCGTGCAGCCGTCTGGACGGGTGCCACGCTCCTTGCCGGGCTCGCTGCCTGGCAGGCGGCGTCGGCCCTGCAGGACACACCGGAGGCCAAAGCGCCGACATCTTCTACGGCGGTGACCGCGCCTGCGCCGGGTGCTGAACAAACGACGACAACGCCTTCGACACCCGCCCCTCCAAAAGCCAAGACGTCCGCACCCCTGCCGGAAAGCCGGGTCGTGACGCCCATGACGGAGCGGGTGGCAACGATTGGCGTGCTCAACAAGCGTAACGGCCTTTCGCGGGATCTGACGATGAAGCCCGGTGAAGCGGTGCGCATCGGGGACCTTGTGGTCCGTCTACGCGCCTGCGAGGCGACGGCCCCTTGGGAGCAGGAGCGCTGGACCGGCGCCTTTGTTCAGGTCATCACGCGTGAGACCCGCACCACATGGCGCAAGACGTTTTCCGGCTGGCTGTACAAGGAAAGCCCGTCGATCAACGTCGTCGAGCACCCGATTTATGATGTGTGGATTAAGGCCTGCAAGATGCGGCACCCCGATATCGGGCCGGACACAATTGTTGCGCGCGGCGATGATGCGGGCGGGGCGTCTGGATCACGGTCTAAGGCTGCCAAATCAGCACCATTGGCCGTCGCTGCGCCGTCCGCGCCTGACAGTGCAGCGGACAGCGCGACCGAATAATCGGCCCGGCTGATTTCAACCGCACCCAGTGATTGGAGATGCGGTGTCTGAAACTGGCAGTCCAGCAGGGTAAACCCGCCCACTTTCAACCGCGCCACCAGATGCGCCAACGCGACCTTTGAGGCATCGGTCATCCGGCTGAACATGCTTTCGCCGAAAAAGGCGCGACCCAACGAAATCCCATATAGCCCGCCGACGAGACGCCCTTCAGACCATGTCTCGATGGAATGGGCGTGCCCCGCCGCGTGGAGTTGGAGGACGGCGTGCTCGATCTGGCCATTGATCCAGGTTCCCGGCCTGTCCTCGGTTGATTCGGCACAGGCGGCGAGGACATCCGGGAAGGCGCGGTTGAACGTTGTTTCAAACCGTTCGCTCCGGAGGGTCTTGCGCAGGGACTTTGACAGATGAAACTGGTCGAGCGGTAGGATGCCCCGCTTACGCGGCTCCACCCAGTAAATGTCGTCAGCATCCCGGTCATCCGCCATCGGGAAGACGCCGATGGCATAGGCCTTTAGGAGCATGTTCAGGTCAAGCGACCGGCTCACGTTTTGCGCTCGGCCAACTTTCGCTCAACAGCGCGCCAGAGAAAGGCAAAGCTGTCCGCCGCTGCGGTGGAGGCGGCAAACGCGCCGACGGGCTTCCGCCGCGCCGCCATTTGCTCAATGACGCTGGCCATGGGGATGACAGGCCATTCGGGTTGTGCGTCGAGCGCGGCCTTGTGCAGCGCGCGCCTGCGATCTGCCATCGAAAAGACCGGCAATATGGCGGCTTGTCCTGCATGATGCTGGTGCAGATGCTCCACCGCATCGTCAAAAGCGCGGCGCGATAAGGGGGAGGGGATGACC
>CAJBSR010000025.1 GCA_903958285.1 uncultured Sphingomonadales bacterium | reverse complement strand
GTGCCCCTATATCCGTTCTGCTGGGTTCGCCCGGCTATGGTGATAAATTGTGCCGTGTAATAGATGCAGCGGACCCGGGGGCGGTACCCGGCGGCTCCACCATTTGCCCCGCTTTTGGCAGGGTACATGACGGGGCCGAAACAGCATCGACGTGTGTTGAAAGACGGTGTTTTTACCCGGCCTGAATGAGCCGTAAAACCGTTCAAAACCTATAAGTGCCAACGATAACGAAGCACTTGCTCTGGCTGCATAACTAAGGGCCTTCGTGGCCTGAAGTTATCCAAATAGAACACGGTGGGGACTGCGCCGGGTAACAGAAGCAGAAACCGGCGGCCCGGGGGTGCCGAGCAACAGAAACCCCCACCTTCCCTTCTTGCACCAGAACCAAGCTCAGTCCTTGGCGACGCGCCACATGCGGTAGGGCGAGTCGGCTGGCAGCGGCACGGGCGTCAGCCAATCCGGCGCGATGCCTTTTTCCAACCGGGCGTAGAGGCCATTGCGCGCCGCCTTACGGTGGTTGGTCGCCTCCGGACTGTTCACGCAAATCAGCACATAATCGGAATGATGCGCGCGGATGATGGGCCGTGCCACCTCAGGTGATCCGCGAAACGCATGGTAGACATCGAGAATGGCATCGCCATTGCGGTGATAGGGTCCAGTAATCGCCTTGTGCGGCGTCATCGCGATGAGGCGCGGGCCGAGATCCACAAAGGTAAAGACGACGCCCGGCGGCAGCTTGGCAATCGGGCGCAACGCAGAGAGCGTCGGGCAGCGGGCATCGGCGCTGGTCACCGCCGCCAGCTTGGCTGAGGGCTGCTGGAGAGGGGCGAAAGTGAAAACAAAGTTCACGATCAGGCCTGAGATCACAAGGAAGGACAGGATGACACCGAACACCCGGACAACAAAGCGGGAGGAGCTGGCAAAACGCGGCACGAAATACCAAGCGAGCGCCGTCGCCCCTGGCACCGCGAGCAACTGCGCCCCGGCGCCCGCCCGCGTCTGCCATAAGAGCAGGCAGACCGACGCTAAATTGAGCAGCGCAAACGGCCCCCAGAGCAGAACATGATCCCGGTCCCGCCGGAGCATCCAGATGCTGCCGATCAAGCCCATCACCGGCAGCGCCGCCGTTGACATCGCCGTCTTCAATGTCTGTTCGTAGAGCGGCTTCACTTCGCGGATGTTGACGAACCACATCTGGTAAAGTTCATCGGAAATGCCTTCCGGTCGTCCAAGGCATTGCGGCCAGGCGAGCACAAAGGCCCCAACAATGACCGCGCCACCCAGGGATGCCGACGCAAATCGCACCCATGGCTGCGCCGCGCGCAGATAGGACAGCAAGACGATGACGCCCCCCGCGAGCACCATGACCGAGAGCCAGACCGGCGACAGCGCGTCGCAGCGCGGTGCGCGGTTCGCTTCTGACGCGAATATAAGGAAACCCAGTGCCGTACCCGCTGCAAGCGCGATGCCATAAGCGCGAATGAGTGGCGCTTCCCGCTGATCGAGTATCCAGCGCAGCGCACAGAACCCGCCCGCCAGCGCCAGATAGGGCAGCATCTCCAACCCGATGGAAAGCGAGGCCGCAGAGGCGAGCCCCACCGTCAGCCCGCCGCGCACGCGCCGGTCATCCACCAGTCCCGCCAGCGTCAGCGCAAGGAAGGCCAGTTGCCAGCCGTGATGGTCAATCCGCGTCGGCATGAACATGTTCATCGTCGACGGCGCACAAATGAGGAGAGCAGCGGCAAAAGCCCATGCCCTTTTGTCAACGAGCCGCCGGGCCGTGAGGCAGATGCCCATCATCGCCACGCCAAAGGGCAGCATGGGGGCGACCGCCACCGCTGCCTTTTCCGCCACCAACGCGCCGAAAAACGGTTTCACGATAAGGATGATGGCCGCGATCGGCAGGTCCACCAGCCGCGACCAGTGAACGTCAATCCCGACCGGCGGATTGAGCCGATATTGACGTAAATCATACCAGCCCTGCCCGCCCAGCCAGCTTTCCACCTGCGCCAGACGCAGATTGTCATCGGTGTCGGCAAGGATGAGGAAGTCGATGTTCGCCCAGCGAAAAGCGACAAGGGCACAGCACATCAGCAGCCAGATCGACAGCATCCAACGCTTCCAGTGCGCGTCGTCGTGAGGATTGCCTGTTTGCATGCGCTAGAAACCGCCCTTAAAGGCTCGGCGCGAAAGGGCAAGCGGGGCCAGAGTGACCGACCAACAAAGACAGGAACGCCTAAAGCTGATCGGGCAGATCATCCGCTTCGGGATGGTCGGCGGATTGCTGACTGTGCTTGTGGCAGCCGCCTATTGGGCGGTGGCGGAATTCCTCGCCATTGATCCGATGGTGTCGATGACGCTCGTCTATCTGGTCTTCACGGGCCTCGGCTATGTCCTGCACAGCCGGGTGAGCTTCAAAGACCATGGCACGCGGGACCAGATGCACGTGCGCACCGTCCGTTTCTTCATCACTAATACCGCAGGCTTCGTGTCCAACCAGTTCTTCGTCTGGCTGCTCGTCAAGGTAATGGGCGGCCCAACCTGGTGGCCGGTCATCCCCATCATCTTTGTGACGCCGCTGCTGACCTTTACCTTGAACCGTCGCTGGGTATTCGGGTGAGCCGCCTTTCGCTCACCGCCTCTGCGCGATAGAAAGAGTTCCATGAACACGAGTTTCCCCTCAGCGCCGATCCTGTCGGTGGTCGTCCCCGTCAAGAACGAGGAAGTGGCCATCCAGACCTTCGTCACGCGCGTGTCCGCCGTGATTGAGCGGCTGAACGATCCCGCCGCGCAGTCGTACGAAATCCTGTTTGTGGATGATGGCAGCACCGACACGACGATGGCCGCGATTGCCGCTGCCAACCAGCGCAACCCGCATGTGCGGTGCATCTCCCTTTCCCGAAATTTCGGAAAGGAAGCAGCGCTTTCCGCAGGGCTTGACCATGCGCGCGGTCAGGCCGTGGTGCCGATGGACGTCGATTTGCAGGATCCGCCCGAAGTGTTGGGCGAGATGGTCGCCAAATGGCGGGCGGGTTTTGACACAATATACGGCGTGCGCCGCAACCGCGCGTCGGACAGCCTTCCCAAGCGGCTCTCGGCGGACCTCTACTACAAGGCGCACAATCTGCTGAGCGCGGACAAGATCCCCGACCATGCGGGGGACTTTCGCTTGCTCGACCGGCGTGTCGTCGATGTGCTGCGCGCGCTTCCGGAACGCAACCGCTTCATGAAGGGCCTGTTCGCCTGGAGCGGGTTCAAGCAGACCTCCGTTGAATATGACCGCGCCGAGCGCACGTTGGGCGAAACCAAGTTCCGCCCCTGGAAACTTTGGACACTGGCGATTGACGGCATCACGTCATCCTCCACTGTCCCCTTGCGCATCTGGACCTATGTCGGTGCGACCATCGCGATGCTCTCGTTCGTCTATGCTTTTGTGATCATCGCCAAGGTTCTGGTCTTCGGCATTGCCGTGCCGGGCTATGCCTCGCTGATGGTGGCCGTCTTGTTCTTCGGCGGGCTGCAATTGCTGTCGCTCGGTATACTCGGGGAATATGTGGGCCGCATCATGATCGAAACCAAGCAGCGCCCGCTCTACATCATCCGCGACACCATCGGCCTGACCGAGGCCGAGACCGCGCGTGTCACCGGAAAGGTCGCCTAAGTCATGGACCGTGAAGTATATGACCGCATGGCCGAGCATGACGCCAGCCATTGGTGGTATGTCGCCCGCCGTAAGATCCTCGCCCGATTAATTGCAACCGAGATCAAGCCGCCCAAGGGCGCACGCATTTTGGAAGTCGGTTGCGGCACCGGCCATAACTTCGGCATGCTCGGTGCGTTCGGCACAATTGACGCCATCGAGATTGATGAAGGCGCGCGTGACGTGGCGCAAGGGCGCCTTGGCAAGCCGATCCTGACAGCGCCCCTGCCCGGCCTCGATGGAATTGAGGACGGCACTTATGACATTGTCGCGTTGCTCGATGTGCTCGAACATATAATCGAGGATGAAGCTTCGCTGGCGAGCATCCGCACCAAGCTAAAGCCCGGCGGACGTATCCTGCT
>CAJBSR010000024.1 GCA_903958285.1 uncultured Sphingomonadales bacterium | reverse complement strand
CCGAACCTTGCCGTGACAGCGATCTATGAAAGCCGCGACCTTGCGTCTGACATCACAGAAAAGCTTAAGGTTTTCGCCCAACCCCAGCGCCTGATGATCCTTAGTTATCTCTTGCAGGGGGAGCGCAATGTTAAAGAGATAGGCGAAGCGACCGGCGTCAGTCAGCCCGCGCTTAGCCAGCAACTTGCCGAACTGCGACGCGCCGATCTCGTCTCCACGCGCAAAGAAGCTAAGCAGGTCTGGTATTCACTTGCTGGCGACGAGGTCGGGCTTTGTGTGCGGACGATGGAGTCCATCTTTGGAAGTGCCAATCCGAGCCAAATGCTCACCATAGCTCCATCCC
Organism: uncultured Sphingomonadales bacterium; assembly: GCA_903958285.1. Lineage (GTDB taxonomy): Bacteria > Pseudomonadota > Alphaproteobacteria > Sphingomonadales > Sphingomonadaceae > Aquisediminimonas. The sequence goes on along the minus strand of CAJBSR010000024.1, from coordinate 2,557 downwards.
TGACTTCTCCCGACCCAACACCTGACGGAGTAGCTGCTTTTGCTAGGGTTGGTGGAAAGAGTTTTGGCTAAGGTGCAAGTACGCCGATGGGCACTGTCAGAGCAAATGCACCGGTAGGGCGAACGAGTTCACCGCGCTAAGTATGCGCCATGCCCAGTTGCCGAAAACCAGCCAGCGCGCTTCGCGCATGCGCGGGATCCGTCAATGGCGCTGAGACCTCGACGAGGTGTTCGTGAAGATCAACGGGGAGCAGCATCACGGCCTGAACGTCCACTCCCCTTGCCCCAACTAAGTTTGCTGGAGACAAGTTCGCGTTAGACTGACAGCACCGCCATTTGCCAAATGAGGCTCAAATCCAAACTCTGATTGAAGCTTCATTTTCTTGAAATATGCCTGATTTCCAATGGTTTCAGCGGATTTTTTGTTGGTTTCAGTCGAAAGTCCGGCAACCATATAATCATTCGGAAAATCGCAAATCTGAATGCTTCTCGTTGCGATTTTTGCGAACCACAAATGCACCCTCAGAACGAAACGGCGCAAATCCGACATTTTTAAGCGCTAAAAAGCTCTCCACTGAATTGTGTTCAGTACGGTTTTTAGGCCGGCTGCCATTGTCACCGGACTGCGGCCCAAGTGTGCGCCAGTGACGCACTTTCACGTCGAACTTAGCCAACCCTATGACAAAGAGAAAAAGCGCCCTCGATGGGCTAAAGGTAACCGTGAGTTATGTTGGCTCGGACAAAAGTGCCGGCAGAAAGCCTCGCGTGGCGCTGTCAAAGCAAATGCACCGGCTGGTGCTCTCCGCGACTGACCGTTAGCAACGGGGCATGCCCCGCCCCAAAAAGCCAGCCAGCCCGTTTCGCTATTTCAACTCGTCGCCCGAGGTCATCCGCCTGGTCGTGATGATGTACGTAAGGTTTCCGTTGTCGTTGCGAAATGTCGAAGACCTGCTGTTCGAACGTGGGATCGACCTCTGCCATGAGACTGTCAGGCGCTGTCAAAGCAAATGCACCGGCTGGCGCATAGCGCGGCTGACCGTTAGCAACGGGGCATGCCCCGCCCCAGAAAATCAGCCAGTCCATTCCGCTATTTCAACTCGTCACCCGAGGTCATCCGCCTAGTCGTGATGATGTACGTGCGGTTCCCGCTGTCGCTGCGAAATGTTGAGGACCTGCTGTTCGGGCGCGGCATCGACCTCTGCCATGAGACTGTCAGGCTGTGGTGGAACAGGTTTGGGCCAATGTTCGCAGCCGACATCAGGCGGCAGCGGGTGCAGGCGATGCGTGGAGTTCGGCACTGGCGGTGGCATCTCGATGAGATATACGTGAAGCTGAACGGCGAGATGGTTTATCTCTGGCGGGCCGTCGATCACGAAGGTGAAATCCTCGAGAGCTACATCACCAAAACCCGCGATAAAGCGGCAGCTCTCACCTTCATGAAGAAGGCGCTGCGCCGCCACGGATCACCAGCTGCGATCACAACGGACGGGCTCAGATCCTACCGTGCGGCCATGTCGGAACTTGGCTGTGAGGCCAAACAGGAGATCGGCCGATGGGCCAACAACCGGGTCGAGAACAGCCACCTGCCCTTCCGACGACGAGAGCGGGCCATGCTCAGGTTCCGCCAAATGAAGACGCTCCAAAAGTTCGCGTCAATTCATGCCTCGCTCCACAACCACTTTAATCAGGAACGCCACCTGACCGACCGACAGACTTACAAGGAACGCCGCTCGGCGGCTCTTGCCAAGTGGCAGTCGCTCGTCGCCTGACCTCACGCGGATCAAGAGATAGCTCTGCCTATTGGAGACAAGTTGCGGTTAGACTGACAGCACCCGCCAGAGGCAACCTCGAACACGCGGTGCCGGAACTGGCCGCGTCCAGTCGCATAGGCGTCGATCGGCACATTATAGGGGGGATCCAGAAAGGCGGCATCTGCCTCAGCCCCTGCCATCAGTGCGTCGAGCGCGTCCTGCTGCCGGATATCGCCACAACCGAGCCGATGCTTGCCAAGCAGCTTGATTTCTCCCACCGATGCTGTCATCAAATTCTGATAACGTTCACAACGAAGTTTTGGAGTGGGTTTGATGCGGTTAAGGGGATCGATGGCACTGATGGCCTTCGTGTCGGCGGGATGTGTTTCGGCGGTAACGCACCCACAGACTATGAAGGCAGCGGCGCCTTCTGCAGAGACTACTGCTAATGTTGCCAACTGGCCAACGGCCAAAAGTCCTGCGGCGATTACCGATAAAAAAACCGAAGACGCGATAACGGCGCTGATTTCAAAAATGACGTTGGAGCAGAAGGTTGGTCAAATAATTCAGGCCGACATCAGCGCAATCACGCCTGAGGATCTCAAGATATATCCGCTTGGCTCCATCCTTGCGGGCGGTAATTCCGGACCTTATGGCGACGAGCGCGCTGACGCTGCAAAATGGGCGCAGCTGGTTGGTGCGTTTCGCGATGCATCACGTAAATCAGGCGCTGGCGTGCCCATATTATTTGGTGTCGATGCGGTGCACGGGCATTCAAACCTGCCGCAGGCAACCATCTTTCCCCAT
>CAJBSR010000023.1 GCA_903958285.1 uncultured Sphingomonadales bacterium | reverse complement strand
TGTGTCGAAGCTAATATAATTTCATCGGGTCATTTCCGCTGCCGGCAGTCCTGCGGTCCGGCAAGCAATCGCGATGATCCCGGGCGCTAGGACTTCGACCATCGCCTCTGCCACCAACTGCCGCTCAATCCGTCCATCACGGCAGAGCCATTCAATACCACAGCCAGCGAACCGCCATGCGCCCGGCGCGGTAGACGCAGTGAACAGTGAGAACCCGCCGGTGTGGCCCACACGAATGGCCTTAATGTCGCTGCGGTCTGAAGTGATCCCCCCGGGCGAGGCGATGACCAAGCGCAGGCCTGCGGAGGCAGCTTCAATTTCGTGGGTGGATTCTATGTTCATGTTGGCGCCTTATTGGGTCAGGCCGCGCGTGCGGCGCAAGCGCATAACAAAGCTGATGATCTCGGCAACGGCGGTATAGTGTTCAACCGGAATCGGGTGATCAATCTCAACACCTGCGTAGAGCGCGCGGGCGAGGGGCGGGCTTTCGACAATCGGGACGCCCGCCTCGGTCGCGATTTCCCTGATCTTCAGCGCGACAAGATCAACCCCCTTGGCTATGACGACCGGCGCTCCGTTGACGCCATGCTCATATTTGAGCGCGATCGCGTAGTGGGTCGGGTTGGTGATGATCACACTGGCGGTGGGCACAGCCGCCATCATGCGCCGCCGTGCGCGGGCATAGGCGATGCCCCGTTGCCGTGATTTTATCAGCGGGTTGCCTTCGGAATCCTTGAGCTCGTCCTTGATCTCCTGGAGCGTCATCATCATTCGCTTCATGTAAGACCGGTTCTGGAAGAAAAGATCGCCCGCCGCGACGACGGCAACCGCCAAAACAATCGGCTGGAGCACGTCCAGCACCAGAAGAACCAATTGCTGTGATAAAAAGAGAGGTCCAGCGCCTACCAGACCGGCCATCGCGACCCGGTTCGGCCAGACAATCGCGGTCGCAAGGCCGATAATCAAACCGGCCTTGAGCAGTGATTTGCCGAACTCAAAAAGTCCCTGCCGCCCAAAGATCCGTTTCAGGCCGGCAACCGGTGACAATTTATCCCACTTTATAGCCAACCGTGACCATGTCAGTACTGGTCTTCCCTGCAGCACGAAAACCGAGATCGCACTCGCCATCAGCAGGGCGAGGATGGGGGCAATGGCCAAAACAGTATCCTGCATAAGCCCAGCGAGGGTCGATTGGGCACCCTCATCTGCGAAGCGTATCCGGTCCGCTCCGCCCCAAACAACGATGAATATTTTCGACAGGGACTTTGCGGCCATAGTTCCCATCACGGTCAGCAGCAGCAGGATCGCGGCAAACATCACGGCATGCCGCATGTCCTGCGCCATAGGGACATCGCCGCGTTTTCGGGCATCCTCTAGGCGCTTCTCAGTAGGCTCCTGTGTCTTTTCCTGATCGGTTTCAGCCACCGGGCATCGCCCAGCCGGAGTTCAACCAATCGCCATAACTGATGGCAAAGGTGTTCAGGATCGCGCCGACGATAGCTGCAAAGAAGGCCACGCCAAGCAACAGGTTGAGTGGCGCAAGAATCATGAACAGCTGCAACGCAGGGGTCACGCGGCTCACCAGCCCAAGCGCGACGTTGAAGATCACCCCAAAGGCGATGAGAGGGGCGGCTAAGCTGAGCGATAGCGTAAACGCATGCGACATTGTCATGACGGCCAACTCGGCAAGGTCGCGCCCCGGCGGCAATTGGCCGACCGGAAAATTTTGGTAGGAGCGCAGCATGGCTGCGAACCAGAGATGGTGCACATTGAGCGCGAGGCACGTCAGCGTCGCTGCCAGCAGGAGAAAGCGCGAGACGACTGTCGTCTGCCCACCCATGGACGCATCAGACACCATCGCGGAGGACAGACCGATCTGAAAGCTGATGATGGAGCCTGCGGCTCCGATGGCCTGGAACATCATGCGCATGAGCATGCCCAAGCTCAACCCGACCATCGTTTCAGCGATGACAATGCCCGGCAGTGCCTTCATCCCGGTCATGGCAGGCTCCACGAAAGGGGAAACGAGACCGGAGAGACCGGTCGCAATGCCGAGGGCCAAGAATAGCCGGATCCGGGTTGGGATGGCTTCGTCCGAAAAGGCCGGCAGAAGCATAACGATTGAACCCGTTCGGGCGAAGACCACAAGCAGGAGAATAAAAAAATCGGAGTAACGGGAGATTAAGTCACCCACTTACAATCGCGCCTGCAATAGACTGCATGAAGTTCGACATGGCATGGCCGATCATCGGCAGGCAGAACAGGAACGCGATCCCCATGGCTATCAATTTCGGCACGAAGGTCAGCGTCATTTCCTGAACCTGCGTCAAGGCTTGAAGCAGGCCGATCACCACACCAACCACGAGCGATACAATGAGCATGGGCGCCGATATGGTGAAGACCAAGATCAGGCTCGCCTTGGCAAGGTCGGCAATTTCAGTCGCGCCCATGATTAGATCTGCATCCGAATGATGTCGGAATAGGCACTGATCACCCGGTCACGAACCGCAACGACCGTATCCATCGCCATTTCCGCAGCCGTCATGGCAGTGGTCACGTCAATCAGGTCACCTTTGCCGGAGATTTGGCGCGCCGTTGCATTTTCGGCGGCCTTGAGTGAGTCTGTCGTGCTGCTGATAACGCCGGTCAGAATGTTGCCGAAGCTGGATGTCTCACTTCCCGGCGTGACTTCACTGGAAGGTGACGGCGAGGTCGGGCGGACCAGCCGCCCATAGGCATTAATTGCATCAAGTGCGCCAATAGACATGGATTATCTCCCGAAATTTACTTGAGCAGATCGATGGTGCGCATCGTCAGGTTTTTCGATGCCTGGATAGCGCTGAGGTTGGCCTCATAGGAGCGCTGGGCGCTCTGCATGTCGACCATCTCCATCGCTGTATTGACGTTGGGCAGGTCAACATAACCGTTCGCATCGGCAGAAGGGGCACCGGGGCGCAGGGCACGCCTGAACTCGGACTGGTCCTGCCCGACACTCGAAATGCTGACACCCTGGCCAGCTCCGCCAATATCCGTGGGCTCAAAATTGACGACCTTACGCCGATAGGGCTCGGCGCCGGGTTTTGCGGCAATGGAGTCCGAGTTGGCGAGGTTTTCCGCAATGACGCGCATGCGGAGCGACTGCGCTCGCAGCGCCGATGCGGAGATGGCCATGACATTCTTCAGTTCCATGCGGTGCACCTTTCGAAATGAGCCGTGGTGCCTCCATCATAGGAAGATTTTGCCTAGTTCGATCCGGATAGCGGAAAATTAGTCCTATATGGAAGGCACGAGGGAGATGAAATGAAAGCGCTCGACAAC
>CAJBSR010000022.1 GCA_903958285.1 uncultured Sphingomonadales bacterium | reverse complement strand
TGTGCGGCGCAGCATAAAAATGTCAGTCAACGCGTAACTCTTCGGCTTCGGGTTTGCTTTCGTCTGTTGAACCGACGCGCTATGCCTTGTCCAAATCAGGAGGCATGCACATGACGATCAACCGGTTTTTCCTTACAGCAGCGGCCCTTGGCCTGAGCGCCGCGCTGAGCCCCGCATGGTCGGCACCGACGGCAGAGGGCCGCGCCTATCAGCCGGTTGATCTTTACGCGCTGGAATATGCCGCCGACCCACAGATTTCGCCGGACGGCCGCAAGATCGCCTATGTCCGCCGCAGCTTTGATATCATGTCAGACCGCGCCCGCGCCAACATCTGGATCATTGACGTGGCAAGCGGCGAGCACCGCCCCTTACTCTCCGGCGCCGCAAGCTATTCCAGCCCGCGCTGGTCTGCGGATGGGAAGCGTCTCGCTTATATCTCGGCCTCTGAAGGCAGTGCCCAGATTTACATTCGCTGGATGGACACAGGCGCCACGGCGCGCGTGACCAATGTCAGCGAGGGACCGGGCGGCCTCAGCTGGTCACCCGACGGCAAGCAACTGGCCTTTGCGATGTTCGTGCCCGGGGAAGGCACGTCTTTTGCGTCCATGCCTGCCGCTCCCGAAGGCGCGAAATGGGCGGGGAAGCCCATCGTCATTGACCGCCTCAACTATCGCGGTGACGGGCAAGGCTATGCCGAACAGGGCCACACGCACGTCTTCACTGTACCCGCGGAAGGCGGCACGCCGCGTCAGGTGACGAGCGGCGACTTTGATTATGGTAGCGCCTTTGACTGGAGCCGCGACGGCCGCACCCTCTATGTTTTTGCAACCCGCACAGCAGATCCAGACCTGACGCCCAACCGGGACCAGATTTTGGCGGTTGATCTCACCTCGCTCAATGTCACGCAATTGACCAAGCGCGAAGGGCCGAGCGTTTCGCCCAAAGTATCCCCCGATGGCAGTCGCATCGCCTTTCTGGGCTTTGACGACCGCTATACCAGCAATCAGGAATTCAGCCTTTGGGTCATGAACCGCGATGGCTCTGCGGCGAAATCTCTCACCGGCGCGCTCGATATCGGCGTTGCGGACTTTGCATGGGACGGCAGAGGCGGTCTCTATTACCTCTATGACGAACAGGGCACGACCAAGCTCGCCTATACCTCAGGCAATGGCGGTGGGCGCGCGGTCGCCTCAGGTCTTGGCGGCGAGGATATTGGCCGCCCTTATTCCGGCGCGAGCCTTTCCGTCGCGCGCGATGGCACTGTCGCCACCAATGTGACGACCCCGACTGATCCGGGCGATGTCGCCGTGATCAAAGGCGGCACTGTGCGGCGTCTGACGCGCCTCAATGACGATGTGTCCGCCATCCGTGATCTCGCCTCTGTCGAGGAAATCTGGTCCACAGCACCCGATGGCGTGAAGAGCCAGTCTTGGATTATGCGCCCGCCCAATTTTGATCCGGCCAAGAAATACCCCATGATCCTCGAAATCCATGGCGGGCCACACACCAACTATGGCGCGCGCTTCTCGGCGGAAATGCAGGCCTATGCAGCCGCCGGCTATGTCGTGCTCTATTCCAACCCGCGCGGCTCAACGAGCTATGGCGACAAATTCGCCAACCTCATCGACAAGGCCTATCCCGGAAATGACTATGACGACCTGATGGCCGCCGTCGATGCAACAATCGCCAAGGGTTCTGTCGACCCGGCCCGCCTGTTCGTCACCGGCGGTAGCGGCGGTGGCGTGCTAACCGCGTGGATCGTCGGCAACACCAACCGCTTCCGCGCCGCCGTCGTCGCCAAACCCGTCATCAACTGGACCAGCTTTGTCCTGACCGCCGACAATGCCGCTTATTTTGGCAAATATTGGTTCGGGAAAAACCCTTGGGAAGCCGGCGCACAGGCCGACTATTGGCGCCGGTCCCCGCTGAGCCTGGTCGGCAATGTGAAGACACCGACAATGCTCATCACCGGCGAGCAGGATTATCGCACGCCCATTTCCGAGACGGAGCAATATTATTCCGCGCTAAAGCTCAATGGCGTGGACGCGGCAATGGTGCGCATTCCGGAATCGTCGCACGGCATGCTCGACCGCCCGAGCCGACTGGTCGCAAAATCGACCTATATTCTCGGTTGGTTTGCCAAGCATGGCGGGGCCACGGGCGACAAGCCGGAGAGCAAATAGCGCCATGCCTGGAGCCGTCATCACGGGTGCCGCATCAGGCATCGGCGCGGCGCTGGCCGACCATCTGGCGGCGCGGGGCACACATGTCATCCTTGCGGACATCGACGCGGACCGTGTCGAAACGGTCGCCAGTGCCATTCGGGCCAAGGGCGGCATGGCCACGGCATGCAGTGTCGACCATGCCGACCGCAGCAGCATTGAGGCGCTCGCAAGCTTTGCCAAAGCCGAGCTTGAAAGCATCGACCTTGTCGTCGCAAATGCCGGTGTCGGCGCGGGCGGGCCGCTCTGGTCCACACCCCAGCGCAACATTGACTGGGTCATGGCCGTCAATCTAATGGGGCCGATCTGGATGGCGCAGGCGTTCGTGCCGCTTCTCATTGAAGCAGACAGGCCATCGCGCTTTGCCATGACGGGCTCAGAGCATTCGCTCGGCCTGCCGGCGCGAGGCGGGCAGGCGTCTATCTACACCGTGTCAAAACATGCCGTGCTTGGTGTTGCGGAAACTTTGCGGCGCGACTTGGCGGACACGCAGGTGGAAGTTTCGATCATCTGCCCTGCCGTCGTTCTGACAGACATCTGGAACCCGCTGCGTACGCGGCACGAACGCTTTGGCGGCCCAAGGGTCATAGAGCAGCGCACATCGACTGAGCCGGGGCTGACGCCCGACGAGGCGGCGTCGCGCATTCTCGATGGCCTTGATGCCGGAGAATTCTATGTCTTCACCCACGGCAACGACCTTGCGGAAGTGCACGGTGCGCAGGCAGCAGACATTACACAGGCGCTCGACCGGTTCCGCAACCGCTATGGCGCGGAGGCCTGATCAGCCCATTTGCGTCGGCAGATAGGCGTCCGGAATATAATCACTGAACAACGTGAACTTGCCCTCAAAGCGGACAGGCACGGTTCCTGTGGCGCCGTGACGTTGTTTGGCGACGATCACTTCGGCCAGATTTTCAACGGTCTGCAGCTTACGCATCCACTCATTATGCTTGTCGAACACGTCGGAGGAATCCGATTCCACCGGCCGCTTCGGCTCGAGCCCGCGGACATAATATTCTTCGCGATACACAAACATCACGATGTCAGCGTCCTGCTCGATTGATCCGGATTCACGAAGGTCAGACAGTTGCGGCTTCTTGTCTTCGCGCTGTTCCACCGCACGGCTGAGCTGGGAGAGCGCCATCACAGGCACGTTGAGTTCCTTCGCCAACGTCTTCAGACCACGCGAAATTTCCGAGATTTCCTGAACGCGGTTGCTTTCCCCGCCACGACCAGAGCCCTGCAGCAGCTGAAGGTAATCGACGATGATGAGGCCGATCTGATGGCGGCGCTTCATCCGGCGGGCGCGGGTGCGGAGCGCAGCGATGGTGAGGCCCGGCGTGTCGTCGATATAGAGCGGCAGCGATTCCAGATCGCGGGCGGACCGCGCAAAATCGCGGAACTTCTCCGCGTTCATTTTGCCGGTACGAATGTCTTCCGCCACGATCCGGGACTGTTCCGACAAGATACGCGTCGCCAGCTGGTCCGCCGACATTTCGAGGCTGAAGAACGCAACCGGCGCGCCCACCGATTTCTCGGGCGGAATGCCATCCTGCATATCCCGCATCCAGCGTGCAGCGGCGTTGAAGGCGATGTTGGTGGCAAGCGCCGTCTTGCCCATGCCCGGACGTCCGGCGAGGATGAGAAGATCGGAATGGTGAAGGCCACCAGTCTTGCCGTTCAGACCTTCCAGACCCGTGGTGACGCCGGACAGGCCGCCGCCTGAGTTCATCGCCTTTTCGGCCAAGCGCACGGCCTCGGTCGTGGCCTGCACGAAGCTTTTCACACTGCCCGTCTCGCCGCCTTGTTCGGCCACGCGGTAGAGCGCCATTTCGGCTTCTTCGATCTGCGAGGTCGGGAGCACCGCCTCGCTGGTATCGAGCGCACGGGTCGCCATGTCGCGCCCGACGCTGACGAGTTCACGCAGCAAAGCGAGATCATAGATCTGGCTGGCGAAATCGCGCGCACCGATCAGCGCTGCACCCGATCCGGTGAGTTGCGCCAGATAGGCCGGGCCGCCCAGCGCCTTCATCGCCTCATCCGCATCGAACATCGGCTTTAGGGTGACCGGATTGGCGACCATCGACCGGTCGACCAGCTTCATGATCGCATCGTAAATGCGGCCATGAACGGGTTCAAAGAAATGCTCCGCCCGCAGCTTCAACTGCACGTCTTCCGCAATGCGGTTGTCGATCATGATGGCGCCAAGCAGGGCGGCTTCCGCCTCCACATTCTTGGGCAGTTCGAGCTGCGCGTCGCTATTGTCGTGAATCAGTCTAACGGGTTCGGCCATGTGACCTCCATGGCGTAAAGCTACGCCATCCGGAACGCCGCCCAAAGTGGATAATGGGGATAAGTCTTAAAGGGCCTGTCTTTCCAATCCGATGTGCTTCCGATATGCGCCCACAATGGCCGATCCCCGTATCATCGACATCAAACTCGACGAGCATACCATCATCTGGCGTTCTGCGGATATTGAGCAGGAACGGCGGATCGCCATTTTCGATATTCTCGAAGGCAATCACTTCGCCCCGCAGCGTGTGCATGCCGATGGCTATGCCGGGCCTTACCGGCTTTCTCTGCGCGTCGAAGAAGGCCGTTTGGTGCTCGATGTGCTGCGCGAGGATGCAGCGCCGCTTGAGTCGGTCATCCTTGCCCTTGGCCGCTTTCGTCGGCTCATCAGAGAATATTTCGCAATTTGCGATAGTTACTATCAAGCTATCAAGACCTCGACCGCCCAGCAGATTGAAACGGTGGACATGGCCCGCCGCGCCATCCACAATCAGGGTGCAGACATGCTGAAAGAGCGTCTTGAGGGTAAGATCGACATCGATTTCGATACCTCCCGGCGCCTTTTCACCTTGATCTGCGTGTTGCATATCAAGGGGTAAGGCGTTTGCGGGGGCAATCTATTCCGTGGAAGGCTTGGGTCGCCGGGCTGGTCATTCTGAGCGTCGCACTCGGCTGGTGGGCTTTGTACTGGCGCCCCAACAGCACAGACTATCCGGTGCAGGGCGTCGATATATCTGCCGCAGATGGGGTGATTGCCTGGCCGACGGTTGAAGCCGCAGGTGCCGATTTCGCTTATGTGAAGGCCACCGAGGGCGCGGACATCAGCGACCCGCGCTTTGCCGAAAACTGGGCGGCGACGGCGGCGGCAGGCATGCGGCACGGGGCCTATCACCAATTCTCGCTCTGTCGCCTCGCCGCTGATCAGGCGACCAACTTCATCTCTATCGTCCCGCGCGACAAGGACGCCCTGCCCGCCGCGCTTGCGCTCGATTTTGCGAGCAATTGCAAGGACCGGCCGGCGCGCGATGTCGTGTTGCGCGAACTCAAGACCTTCATCGAAATGGTGGAGGCGCACACCGGCAAGCCGACCATCCTCCAGCTCACGCGGGAGTTTGATGATTATTACATGATCAGCGACGCGATTGACCGGCCCTTGTGGCTGCGCGGCTTCCTTTTCCCGCCCAGCTATGGCGCGCGGGCCTGGGTGATGTGGCAGGCCTCGACAATCCGCCGCGTCGCGGGCATCGAGGGGTCTGTGGATTGGAATGTGATACATCAATGAGTGACCAAGTGACTGAACTCGTCGCCGCAGCAAGAGATGCGGCGCTCAACGCCCATGCACCCTATTCGGGCTTTGGCGTGGGCGCCGCCCTTCTCCTCGACGATGGCGAGATCATCTCCGGCTGTAACTTTGAGAATGCGAGTTACGGGCTGACTTTGTGTGCGGAGACGGTGGCCATCGCGACCGCCAATGCGCAGGGAAAGCTTCGACAGATCAAAGAGATAGCCGTTATCGGCG
>CAJBSR010000021.1 GCA_903958285.1 uncultured Sphingomonadales bacterium | reverse complement strand
CGATGCGCGCATCGGTTCTCAACCACTGAAATCTCGTCAGGCTGGCTTCGAACTACGATCACGGGACGTTCGCCCAGAGTGGTCGTCCGGAAATCTCCGACATGAGGGATTTCGCATTCCAGACCGGCGTACAGCCAGTGGGCCCCATACCAGATCTTTTCGAGCTCTTGTTTGTACACGCTTGGATCGCTGTAGACCCAGTAAGGCACTCGGCCAGCTGCGTCTGCTGGCCATTTTTGCGAATCAACGTGCATACGAATTTCCTCAAACTCCACCTAAAGAGCTAACTGACTCTTTGCCCCAATGTCAAATGACTTTGCTTATATGCAACTTAACAAGCGACTACGGACACGCCGTCAAGGCGCATCAATGGGGCCGCAGCAATGCGGTGGGCCAGCAAGGTTCAATGCCAACCTCAGTCTTCAGAGCATTTGATAATTCAGCGCATGCCAAACTTGGGCTGCCGGTTCGGCATCGGCGCACCCAAGTTTGCAGACAAGGGAATCAGTCTAGTTTCGGTCGCTCAAACGAGCGCTTGAGATGCCCCATACCTTCCTGATCTCCGAGCTCAAACATCCAGCCATATCCACCCTTGGGATTTGAGAGGATCTCCCAGAAATTTTCGTCCATGTCCCTGAAGTAAAAGCTATAGGATCCGTGTTGTACGATCGGCTTGGTGATGTCGTGCAGTCCCCACTTCTCAGCATCGCGCAATACGATGGCATAGGCGTCGTCGACTTCCGCATCGCTCTCAACATCGATGCCATTGTGATACAGGAACGGCATCACCGCCTTCTCGCCAGGCGGGGCTTTCACCGCGACATATACGTGGTCGCCACCGAGCCTTATCCATAGGGATACCTTGCTGGTTCGAACCGTCTCGAAACCGAAAAATTCCTCGTAGAATTCACGGGATCGGTCCACGTCACGTACTTCGAGAGTACCATGTGAAATGAACTTTAGCTTCAGTGCCGGCTGTTTAGGCTCATGCGCTTCGGTCATGCCTTCTCTCCCTAATGACTAAATAATTGTGATTTCGATTGGCGTGAGATTGGCGACACCACCCTTGAGAACGTCACTGCGGACAACCGAGCCAACACCCGCCGGCGTCCCGGTGTAGACAAGATCTCCAGGCTGCAAAACGATCCCATGGCTAAGGATTGAGAGCAGCTCAGGAATGTTCCAAATGAGATCGCGGATGTTGCCATCCTGACGGATTTGACCGTTTACTTCGAGCCAAATCCGCGCATCCTCAAGCACCCCAGTATCAGAGATTAGATGAATCGGAGCGCATGGCGCGGAATTGTCAAATGACTTACCGAAATCCCACGGCATGCCGGCTCGCATTGCGTTGATCTGAAGATCACGGCGGGTGAGATCGATACCAACTGCATAGCCGAAGATGTGGTCGTTGGCCCGCTCTACCGAGACAGCGTTTGCGGTTTTGCCAATCGCGACAACGAGCTCGATCTCGTGATGGCACTCTTCTGTGAGGGTTGGATAGGCGATGGAGCTACCAGTCGCTACAATCGCATCGGCTGGTTTGGAGAAAAAGAACGGCGGATGCCTCTCCGGGTCTTGTCCCATTTCCTTGACGTGGTCCGCATAGTTGCGACCAACACAGAAAATGCGGCGGACCGGGAAAGCGCTAGCGCTTCCCACCACTGAGACCTGAGGTCGAACATGTGGTTCAAAGACATATTCCATAAGCTCTCCTTTTCATTCAGATTTTCGAAAACTCTTGCACCAAGGCCTTGAGAGGCACCTTGGCGCTCAAAATACTCTCGACGTCGCCAGACCATCGTCGGGAAATCAGCTCGGAGAGGGGGCGAATGTCGCGCCCGTTGTTCACAGTCGTCGCCGCAATCAAGCGATCGTCCCGCATATGAATATAAGTTGCACGTTCAGTCGTACTGTTACGTGTCGAAAAGGTTGTGTCTGCAAGGCCCGGGAAGCCGACTGTTTGGAAGTTCACTCCGAATTGGTCGGTCCAGAACCACGGAAGCACAGCATAATCAGGCTGTCGGGCCAAAACGGCGCGGCCGACATGTGCCCCGTGGCGCTGGGCGTGCTGCCAGGTTTCGATGCGAATGTGCGCGTCTATCGTAGGGTGCCAAATTCGAGCCACGTCACCTGCTGCATAGATAGCAGGGAGGTTTGTCTGACCTTGACCATCAACAATTATCCCATCGTCAATGCTGCATCCTGCCGTCTCGGCAATTTCAAAGTTTGGCGTTGCCCCAATACCTGCAACGAAAAGGTCAGCTTCAATAGGTACTCCGCCAAGTGAAACGCACCGTTGGTTTATAACGAGATTCTCCACACCTAGGTGGAGACGTACGCCATGCGTTTCGTGAAGGTCCGAGATCACTTGACTGATAGGTTCCGGGAAAGCGCGTGCCATCAGCCGAGGCCCGACTTCATAAACCTCGACGGCCTTTCCTAGCCCGCGAGATGCCGCAGCGACCTCCAGGCCGATTACCCCGCCGCCAATGATTGCGACACTTTCTGCGTCTTCGAGATCCCTGCGTATCTGACTGCTGTCTTGGAGCGTTCGAAGATAACGGCACGGGGTCTCAGCCTCGAAACGGCGCGCGCGGGTTCCGGTTGCCAGAATAAGTTTCTGATAACGCAACGTTTGCAACGATCCCTCGCAAAGGAATTGAAGCAAATGATCCTCTGGAAAAACTTCAAGTCCAATGGCGCCATTGAGGAGATCTATGCCCTGCGCTGCAAACCAGTCATCAGCCTTGATCGGAATGCCGACCGAGCCCACCTGTTGCAGACACTCCTTGGAGAGCGGAGGGCGTTGGTAAGGCAGGCAAGTCTCGTCGGACAACAACAAAATCCGATCTTGATACCCACAGGCACGCAATGCTTCCGCTGCGGATATTCCCGCTTCACCGGCTCCTACTATTACAATCGGGAAAGTCGGCACCTCTTATCAGCTCCAGTCTAGCAAAAGCGGATTTCGCTGCGGCCAGCAGCGATCCGCACAAGCGCGCGGCTCAAGGCGGACTGATTATTGGCGCTTTCATGCCTCCAAACCTGAGCCAGCGATTCACCGCATTGCATAATGGCTAATTAATTGCCCATTAGATAAGGAAAGTCAATCTCTCTGCGATGATCTAGATCGCTCAGGTGCTTGACGCTGTTCCTCGGCTGTCAAGCAGAGAGAATTGGCACAATACCGCCTTACCCAAGGCGGCAACGTGTTAGAAAGTGAGCCTAAACCCCAGACGAAGAGTGCGTGGCTCCACCACACGGCTCAGGCGGCCCTCAGTCGGCGCGCTATCCGCTGCGGGGATGTAGCTTTCGTACCAGTAGGCGATGTCCTTGTCCTTGCTGTCAAAGACGTTGAGGACCTGTCCGAACACTTCGAGGGTGCCGCGCTTCCAGGCCGCGCGGAAGTTGACGACATTGCTGCCGGGATCGCGCTGCAAGTTGTCCTCGATCAGCGGATAGGGCCCGAGATGGCGCAGCCGCAGGCTGGCTTCCCACGGCCCCTTGATCACCGAGACGCCGACCTGCGCCGCGTTTTCGAAGGCGTTGGGAATGTAGTCGCCATTGTCGTAGCGGGCGTGGCTGGCGGTATAGTTGGCGTCGATCGCCAGCCAGTCGAACGGCCGCCAGAAGCCGACCAATTCGATCCCTCGGCGGCCGCTGGCCCCGCTCGGCTCAACCGCGTTGCTGTCTCCCACGAAGCGCAGTTCGCTGGCCACGACGAGCCACCAGTAGGTGGCGGTGAGGTTGAGCTTGCCAAACTGCAGGCGGGCCCCGGCCTCATAGCCGGTTCCGCGCGAGAGAACCGGCACGGGGGTAGCCGTGACTGCCCCGCGTACGTCGTTGGAGTGGAAGCCGCGGCCCCAGTTGCCGTAGAATTCCAGCCACGGCGCGGCCTCCCAAGCAAGTCCCGCCTTGGGCGAGATGAGCGCGGCATGGCCGCTGCCCTCGCCGAGTGCACGGGCTGGCGCATCGAGCGCCGTGACCGAGTAATGATAGTAGTCGCCACGTAGCCCGGCGATTGCCCGCAGGCCCTCGATGGGCCGCCAGGTGGCATCGCCGTAGAGCGAGTTCGAGGCCTCGGTCACGCGGTAGGTGCCGAAGCTGTTCACGAACCGGCGGTCCTTCGTGTGATAGACGCCGACCCGTGAGATCTGGTCCAGCTGGTTCTCGGTGCCGATCGTCAGATCGATGTCGGGCCCCAGCGAGAAGTCCTTGCTAGCCCAGCCCCCGGCAATCCAGCGCCGGTCGAACTGCTGGATCTGGGCGCTCTCGCCGGATGCGTCGGCATAGGTTGGGTTCGAGTACATCGACCAGTTGTAGTACTGGGCGTAGACATTGGCCTTGTAGCCCGGGCCGCTGAGCTGGACATTGGCAATGATCCGCGTCGTCATGCCGCGTGCCGAGGGATCGGGCCCGCAATGGACATCGGGGCAGATCGCGCTGCCTATGATACGCTCTGGGATCTGCTCGGTCGGCTGCCAGGTGGCATGATAGCCGTGGACCGTAAGATCGAGCTGCGAGGTACCGGCCGGGCGGGAATATTTGAGGAAGCCGGCATAGTGCCGCAGTCGTTCCGGCTCCTGCCACGGTCCGTCGTAGTGCTTGGCCTCGCCGACCAGGGTGAGATCGCCGCCGGCCAGGTCGTGCGCGGTTCCGCCGGCCGCGGCGCGGCGCCAGCCGAACGAGCCGGCCTCCAGCGATGCCCAGGGGCGCTTGTAGCTTTCAATCGTTCGCATGTAAGCTGCGCCAGCGAGAGCAAAATCCCCGCCATCGGCGCGATAGGGCCCCTTGCGATAGTCTTCGCGGGCGATGATCTCGGGAATCAGCCCGTTGAGGTCGAGATAGCCCTGGCCATGCCCATGGGTG
>CAJBSR010000020.1 GCA_903958285.1 uncultured Sphingomonadales bacterium | reverse complement strand
TGCTCTCGCTCAAGAGGGTGGACTTTTAACCTCCCATTTGGGAGTATGGCGTGCAATGTTCACTATTCAGGATGAAACTGATCTTTTGCCGGCGGTCTATGATGGCCCGTTTGAGCAACCCATGTGGTCGACCCTGTTGGATCGCTTGCGGCAGCGCACGCGCGCCGACCATGCGGGCATAATATTCTTCTTGCCAAACGTCGCCCACAGCCAGTTGGTAGAGCTTCATTCGGGCAGGCCCATTCCCGCGGATCTGCGGCAATTGTTCACCGGCACCCCCGCTCTGCTGCGCGAAGAACGCGTTTATGCGCGCTCTGAAGTGTTGGGTCCCGGCAATGGAACAGCGGCTCGCATCGTTCGGGTGACGGAGCCCGGCGGGCTCAGCGCATGGATAAGCCTCACGCGCACCGGCCCGGACTTTAGTTCAGCCGATGCGGCGCCACTCAGCCGGATTGCCCCGCATTTCCGGCGTGCCCTGCGCAGTTACGCGGAAATTGAGCGGCAACGCACCAGCGCGCGGATCGCAAGTGACGTGATGGAGCGCCTGAACTTCGGCTGGATGCAGCTGGACGCAAAGGGGAGGATTGTGGCGACGAGCGAGGCGGCGGACAAGCTTTTGCAGCATGGCAGCGGGCTAAAGCGGACGGCGGGCGGTCGGTTGATTGCGCAGGACGTCTTGGTGGACCGACGCTTGACCGCAGCCATCCGCGCGGTGGGGGAAGGGGCTAATGGTCGGCCACGGGCGATCAATATCAGCACCGACCCTTGGGTGGACCTGTTGATCGTGCCCGGCACGGCAGAGACTGCCAGCGGTTCCGGCGCGGCCATGATCGCCTACATTCAGGGCGACAGCCTTTCGCTTGATGACCGGCATGAACAGATCGCAGAACTGTTCGGCCTCCTCCCCAGCGAAGCCCGCTTTGCGCTGCTGTTGAGCCGGGGTCTGTCGATAACAGAGGCGGGTGCCAAACTGGGCCTCACCATTGAGACGGCGCGCAATTATTCCAAAAAGATCTACGCCAAAACCGGCGCGCGCGGGCAGGCTGATCTTGTCCGCTTTATTCTGACCAGCGTGTTGTCTCTGGCCTGAACTGCAATGAAGGGGTGCGCTAGGGCCTCATTTTCCAACGTAAGTTCGATGCGGTGGGCAATCGAAAATACGTGGAAAGCAATGGCGGAGACGGCGAGATTCGAACTCGCGGTAGCGGTTACCCGCTACGACGGTTTAGCAAACCGTTGGTTTCAGCCACTCACCCACGTCTCCCGATGCGCTTGGCTGGGGCGGCTATAGCGAGGGCTTTTGCAGGACACAATGCCCCAACGCTGCGGAATTTTGATTCAAACTGGCGTAAATTCGACTCACCTCGTCGCTCTTGCCTTGCGGGCGCGGAGGGAGGCGATTCTAGCTTGGCAAATTGATATGTGGGAGTTTGGCATGATTGGGCAATGGGCGCGTCGTTTTGCAATAGGTGTGGTGGCGATCATGGTCGCGGCTGGACCGGCAGCGGCGCAGGTCAAGCAGGTTGACCCCAGCGCGCCCTATGAAGTGCCCGCCGCACCGTCTACGTCCGCGCCGATTGGGGATGCGGCCATCGAGACAGATGTGACGCAGTCGGACCTCGCAGGGCCGCAGGATGTTGCCGGCCCGTCCGTTGCATCCGGTGCAGAGACAGCGTCGGCCGCTATGCCGGCCAAGACTTATAAGAAGGATGATCTCATCGGCGCGGCCGAAGGCGTGTTCGGCAAAGGGGCCAAGGGCCTTGCTGAAATGCTGGAGAAAATCCTGAAGGACCAAGGCGAACCCAACGCCTATATTGCGGGGCGCGAAGCCTCCGGCGCGATTGGGGTCGGCTTCCGTTATGGGTCGGGCACGATGGTGCATTCGGTCGAAGGGGAACGTCCCGTTTACTGGACCGGCCCGTCGCTAGGCTTTGATCTGGGGGGCGATGCCGCGAAGACCTTCGTGCTCGTCTACAATCTGTATGACAGTCAGGATCTTTACCGCCGCTATCCGCAGGTGGAGGGACGTGCTTATTTCGTCGGTGGCCTTTCGGCCACATATTTGCGACGCGGTGATGTTGTTATCATCCCCATCAGATTAGGTGTTGGCGTCCGGCTGGGGGCCAATATTGGATATATGAAGTTCAGTGAAAAATCCCGCTGGCTGCCCTTTTGAAGGGCGCCGTTCGAGGGAAGCGATCAACGAAAAGAAAATTTCGGGTCGCACCAAACTTAAGGGGTCGCAGCGCAAGTTGCGGCCCTTTTTATCTCCGTCGAACTATTAAGTCAGTCGACGAGGCGCCAGGGCAGCGTTTCGCCTGCGTGGAACGGCACTAAGGCAGAGCCTGCAGCCGGAATGGTGTCCGGCACAGCGGTGGGGGCTCGCTCCAGCGTGATGGTACCCTCGTTGACGGGCAGGCGGTAGAAAGCGGGGCCATTGAGTGAGGCGAACGCCTCCAGTCGGTCCAGCGCGCCTTCCTCATCAAACACCTGCGCATAACTCTCCATCGCATAGGGTGCGTTGAAGATGCCCGCGCAACCACACGAGGTTTCCTTGGTTTCAATGGCGTGGGGCGCGGTGTCGGTGCCGAGGAAGAATTTGGGCGAGCCGGACGTCGCGGCTTTACGCAAAGCGAGGCGATGTTCCTCCCGCTTCACAATCGGCAGGCAGTAAAGATGCGGGCGGATGCCGCCGACCAGCATGGCATTGCGGCTAATGTGCAGATGCTGTGGCGTGATGGTGGCCGCAACATTGGGGCCAGCGCTCTCCACGAACTCTGCTGCGTCTTTGGTCGTGATATGCTCAAACACCACGCGCAGGTCTGGCAAGTCGCGCACCAGCTTTGTCATGGTCCGCTCGATGAACACAGCCTCGCGGTCGAAGACGTCGACATCATGGTCGGTGACTTCGCCGTGGATGAGGAAAGGCATGCCGATTTTCTGCATCCGCTCCAGCACGCCCATCACATTGGCGATGTCGGTCACGCCGTGCGCGGAATTGGTGGTGGCGTTGGCGGGGTAGAGTTTCACCGCGGTAAAGGCCCCACTCTTAAATCCGCGCTCAATTTCATCGGGGTCGGCAGAATCGGTTAAATAGCAGGTGATGAGCGGCTCAAAATCGCTGTCGGCCGGAAGCGCCGCCATGATGCGCGCTTTATAGGCGACGGCCTGTTCCGGCGTGGTGACCGGCGGCTTCAAATTGGGCATCACGATGGCGCGTCGGAACTGGCGTGCTGTGAAGGGCACGACGGCGGCCATCATCTCTTCATCGCGCAGATGGACATGCCAGTCATCAGGGCGGCGGATGGTGATGCGGTCGGTCATTTCGGCTCCGGCTTGGGTTTCTGGTCGGGACATCCTAGATGGGGCGCATGGCAAACACGACTCTGGGCGACCGCGCCGTCATCCGAATGTCCGGTGAGGATGTTCGCGGATTTTTGCAAGGTCTTGTGACGAACGATGTGCTGGGCGCGCTGCCGGTCTGGGCGGGGCTGCTGACGCCGCAGGGCAAGGCGCTGTTCGATTTTCTGCTCTGGGCAGACGGGGACGATGTTCTGATCGACTGCGAGGCAGAACAGGCCGACGCGCTTGCCAGGCGGTTGAGCATGTACCGTCTGCGCCGGCCGATCACCATTGCGCGGGATGCGACGTTGGCTGTGCACTGGTCGAAAGAGGGCGGGGACGGTTTGCCCGACCCGCGTCTGCCGGCATTGGGTCGTCGTTGGATTGCGGCGCCGGATGGCGATGCGACCGGATATCACGCGCACCGCCTGTCACTTGCTGTGCCCGAAGGCGCCGCCGAACTCGGGCAGGACAAGACGCTCTGGCTGGAGACCAATGCGGTCGAACTCAATGGCGTCAGCTTCACCAAGGGCTGCTATGTCGGGCAGGAAAATACGGCGCGGATGAACTATCGTCAGAAGGTCAACCGGCGGTTGTTTGTGTTGCCGGATGGCTCGGTTGAGCGACGCCCGGTGTCGGACCCCGGGGGCGCTCTCATTCCCGATTGGTTGGCACCGGCGCTATCCGCTGATTGATCGACGCGCGGTGGCCTCCCTTGCGTCCCGTAAAGCCCCCATGCGATAGCAGCGTTGATGGCACCGCATAGCGGGCCAAGGGGGGATAGATGGCGGACCTGATAAAAGCTTGGCTGGGGCTTGATCCTGCTGCATTTATGGCATTGTGCGGCATCGTGCTGGGCGCGGGGGCTGTGCGTGGATTGACAGGCTTCGGCTTTGCGATTCTCGCCGTCCCTTTGATGGGTCTCGTCATTCCGCCAACCGAGGCGGTGCTGCTTGCCATTATCTTGCAAATGCTGATCGGACCCTTCGGTGTGAGCGGAGCGATCGCGCATATCGACCGGCGGCTTGTTTCGGGCGTTGCCCTTGGCGCAGCGCTCGGCACGCCTTTGGGGCTGCTGGTTCTGTCGGCAACCGCGCCGGACACCGCCCGCCTCATGATCGCGGCGATCGCCATCGGGTGTTTTGGCATCTTTCTCATCAAGCGCGCACCTCTCCCCAACCGGGCGCCTTCACATATCGCGGCGACGGGACTGGCGGCCGGCGTGCTTAACGGCTTTGCGGCGATGCCGGGGCCGCCTGTGGTCCTCTACTTTGTCCGCAGCGGAGTGACGCCGATGGCGGCGCGCGGATCGATGATTCTCGTCTTCTTCGCAGCGGCCACGGCGGGCACGCTGACGGCTTGGTTGCGGGGTCTGCTCGACGGGCATCTGGTGCTGCTTTCTGCTGCGGTTTTCCCGCTGATGCTGGCTGGAAATCACGTCGGGTCGAAGTTTTTCGGCACTGTGCCGGAACGGACCTGGCGCACAGCCGTCGTCATTCTTTTGGTTGTCTCGGCACTTGGCGCGCTTCTGAAGCTCTGGCGGGGTTGACGGCAGGCCTGCACACCGCCAATCGGTCGGGCAGCTTTTTTAAGGGATTTATTGCGTGGAACCGGTCAACACGATCGACGGCAAAGCCTATCCGTTCGGTCTGAAAAACATCGATACGGATGTCATCATTCCGGCGGAATGGCTGAAGACCATCAGCCGCACCGGCCTTGGCAAAGGCGCGTTTGAGGCGCTGCGTAAGGACCCGGAAAATCTGTTCGACAGCCCTGAATACTCAGGCTCCCCCATTCTGATCGCGGGCGACAATTTCGGGTGCGGTTCCAGCCGGGAACATGCAGCTTGGGCGCTGCTTGATCTTGGGATCAAGGCCGTGATCGCGCCAAGTTTCTCAGACATTTTTTCGGGCAATGCCTTTAAGAACGGCATCCTCACAGTCGTCCTGCCGCAAGAGGCGATTGACCGGTTGATGGAGGTCGCCAAGACGGACGCCATTCATATCGACCTTGAAGCGCAGACGGTGACGACACCGTTTCAGGACCGCTTTGCCTTTGAGATTGATGCGTTCCGTAAGAACTGCCTTCTCAACGGCCTCGACGAAGTCGGCCTGACGATGGCGATGGATGCGAAGATTTCAACTTATGAGAGCCGTGCGAAAGAAGCATGGCCTTGGCAGGCAGGAGCGGTATCATGAAAGCATTATTGTCAAAGGCAGCCGGTGGCCCGGAAACGCTGGTTCTGGAAGATGTGGCCGATCCAGTTGCCGGTCCCGGCCAGATTCTCGTCGCGGTGAAGGCCTGTTCGGTCAATTACCCCGACGTCCTCATCATCGAAGACAAATATCAGTTCAAGCCGCCCCGGCCTTTCTCGCCGGGCAGCGAAGTGTCTGGCATTGTTGAGGCGGTGGGCGAAGGCGTGACCAATTTTAAGGTTGGGGACCGCGTTTTGGGCGCGACCGGCAGCAGTGGCGGCATGTCTGAAAAGGTCGTGCTCAATGCCGCGACCGCCTATGAATTGCCCGCAGAGCGCAGCTTTGCCGAAGGTGCCGCGCTGATCCTGACCTATGGCACATCGATCCACGCGCTGCTGGACCGTGGCCATATCAAGGAAGGCGATACGCTGCTCATCCTTGGTGCGGCTGGTGGCGTTGGCCTGGCCGCGATTGAGTTGGGCGTGGCGTTTGGCGCGCGTGTCATCGCGGCGGTCTCTTCGGAGGAAAAGGCAAAGGTTGCGCGTGAAGCGGGGGCTTCGGACGTGGTGATCTATGGTCGCGCACCTTTTGACAAAGACCAGTCCAAGGCATTGTCCGAGGCGTTTAAGAAGGCTGTCGGCCCCAATGGCGCGGACATCATCTATGACGCGGTCGGCGGCGATTATGCGGACCCTGCGATCCGCAGCATTGCCTGGGAAGGCCGTTACCTCGTCGTTGGTTTCCCGTCAGGGATCCCGAAGCTGCCGCTCAACCTCACGCTGCTCAAGAGCTGCGATGTGTGCGGCGTGTTCTGGGGCGCGTTCACGATGCGCGATCCGGAAAAGAACCGCGATCACATCGCCCGCCTCTTCCGCCTTTGGAAGGACGGCAAGATCAATCCGCGTGTCACCGACACCTTCCCGCTTGCCAAGGGCGGTGATGCCATTGCCAAGATGGCGCGGCGCGAAGCCATCGGGAAGCTCGTCGTCACAAATGACTAGGTGGATGCGCGGGTTTCGGCGTTGAACGTCGGGCCCGCAGTCCCTATTATGAGAACAGACGAGTTCGGCATGAGAAAGGGACTGACATGACCACCTTTGATAATCGCGAAAATGCTTTTGAGAACAAATTCGCGCGGGATGAGGACATGTCGTTCCGGATCACGGCGCGACGCAACAGGCTCGTGGGTCAATGGGCCGCCGCAAAAATGGGGCTGACGACTGAGGAAACCGATTCCTATTCAAAATCCGTCGTTCAGGCTGATTTTGAAGAAGCCGGTGATGAAGATGTCATCCGCAAGCTTTTGGGCGATCTGACGGCCGCGGGCGTCGACACAAGCGATGAAGAAGTCCGCAAAGCGCTGTCCGACCATGAAGTTGAAGCCCGCCGCCAGTTGATGGAATCGAAATAACTTATGCCAATGGCTGCCGCCGATATTGAAGACCTGATCCGCGCTGCATTTCCCGATGCCGTGATCGACATCACGGATCTCGCCGGAGACGGGGATCATTATGCTGCCAAGGTGACATCTGCTGCCTTTGCAGGGATGCCCCGTGTGCGCCAGCATCAGGCCGTTTATGCCGCCCTCGGCGGCCGCATGGGCGGAGAACTCCACGCCCTTCAACTCACTACTGCCATCCCCGATTGAGGATTAGAACATGACCGACGCCACCCAAGCCCGTATCGGCGAAATTGTGAACAGCAGCGATGTTCTGCTGTTCATGAAGGGCACGCCCTATTTTCCGCAGTGCGGCTTTTCCAGCCGCGCCGTCGCCATCCTTGAGCGCCTTGGCGTTGAGTTTGGCAGCTTTGACGTGTTGCAGGACCCTGAAGTCCGCGCGGGCAT
>CAJBSR010000019.1 GCA_903958285.1 uncultured Sphingomonadales bacterium | reverse complement strand
CGTGTCGACGTTAATCTGCGTTAGAGGACTAAAATGTTGCTCGCTGTAATCCCTGCCTCCGGAAGGCCAGTTATCACCATTACCAAGTAGCGCCGGAAAAGAGATATCTGCGCCTTGGTTTGTGCGGTGATACTGTATCGCACCGATGGCTGAAACCAGTAAAGCGGCACCAATAGCAAGACTACCAGAAACAAACTTCTTCCCCATATCCATTCCTCACTTACAACTCAGCGCCGATTTGGCTTGTTTAGATCTCTGAAAATGTCAGCCAGAAGGGAAGCGCCGGGCTTTGCTTGTTTTCAAGCTTTGTTGCCTTGAGCGCCAAACCCTTTCGCCAATACTCAACGTTTAAAGCGTTTATTGATGAAATGGAGCGCCAATACAGCAATCACGCAAACCACCGCTGGCACCGCAAGAAGTCCAAAAGAGGTGCCAACAGGAAAGCCCTGCGCAACGATCCAGCTTCCGGCCAAGGGACCAGCCACACCACCAAGGCTCGCGATGGCGGCAGCGAGGCCGATAGATGTAGCAAGTATCTCCGAAGGGTAAATCCGCGATGCGAGTCCGATCGCAATGAAGGATGTCCCCAACGCAAGACCTAAAAACAGCGCGGTCACAGAGTAACCGGCTGTGGCGATGAGGGTGCCAGCGCCTAAATACACAGCAGCAGCGAACGCGAAAGCTGCAGCAGGAACAAAAAGTACACGGTCCTTGGAACGATCGAGCAGCATCGAAAGGATGAAGCCTCCAGCAAAGCCCCCTGCGTTCAAATATGCGACAGAACGAAGTGAATCAGCTTCGCTCGCGCCTGCGTTCAGAAAGAGAACCGGTGTCCAATTCATTAATCCGTACATGAAGGTGCCAGTGAGCGCGCATTGTATCCAATAGGGTATCGACAGCGGCAAGTAGCGGCCCATTGTAGCGGTAGTTGGCGCAGCGTTTGCGTTTTCTTGAGACGTGCTCTCAGCTTGGCCGAGATCGCTTACAACGATGTTCATCCTTTCGAGCAAGGCTCGAAGAGCAGGCGTATAACCGTACTTCTTGGCCAGAAAGCGAGGTGACTCATCCAGCCAGAAGGACATGATGGCTACAAGCGGCAAAGGCAGGATACCGCCAACGATAAACAGAAGCTTCCAGCCTCCCGCTGCGATCAGGGCCGGCGCCAGCAAGCCGGCTGCGATAGTACCAATTGCAACGCCCCCGCTGAGCAGAGTCATGGCAACCACCCGGCGTCGGGTAGGTACAAAATCGGCGATGAGCGCCATACCATTTGGAAGCGACAGACCCAAGCCGATGCCGGATAGCAACCGCCATAACGCCAGCGATGTTACATCCGTGCTTAACGCTGTTCCAAGGCAGCCCAAGCCAATTAGCAACGCAGCCAGGATCAAGAACGGTCGACGCCCGAAGCGATCACCCAGCGATCCCGCAACAACGCTCATCCCACCAAGACCGGCGACCGCAGCCGTCAGTGCTATGCCAAAGGCATCGGCCGGCAGCTTCCATTCGGTGGCCAGAAGAGGGACTACTAATGCGAGAGCCTGTAAGCAATATCCGTAACAGAAAAACAGGAGGAAGCAGAAAAAAAACACCGTGTAATGTGTACGGTTGAGAGGCATTTCATCGAGCGCTTCATCAATTTTTGATAGATCAAGCTTGTTCATTGTTTGTGTCATTATTTTTCCTCTCCCAAGTCGAGCAAAACTCGACATTCTAACGATTAAATCCCTGCCTATTTGGTTGCCCTGTGGATTTTGAAGGGACGTTCCTTCATAAAACCTCAGGACAATTGCTTCTCTTCAATCCAATCTTGGATAACCTGCGCGATTTCGTCGCTATTCGTTTCAAGCATCATGGCGTGTCCGTTGCCGTGAATGCCGACGTCTTCGAGACGTAAATGCTCAATCGTAGCGCCCGCCTGTGCCAGAAAATCGACGATCCCATGATTGTCTGCAGCCATCCATGATGCCTCCGCCGTAACGACGACGATCGGGACGTCCCGGAAGTGCGGGAGCTGACGTGCAGGTTCTCTTTGGACAAGGCAGGCAACGTTATCTGAACGAGTAGGCAAACGCTCTTCCAATTTGAACTGATCAAACCGTTCAACTGGAGGATCATACGTTAGCTGAGCCGCAGTGACGCCCCAGTTGAGTTTCCCGTCAGGATTCTCTGCAAACGGAGGTCCTACCGGTTCTACAGCGATTATTCCTTTCACCAGCGCTGGCCGAGCATCAAGCATCAGCCATCCCACCGGACCGCCTGCGGAGTGCGTCATCAAAATCGCCGGCCCAATCTGATCAAGCAACTCTGCACCACCGCGCTGTGCATCCTGCTGGTGCAGCTCCATGCTCGCCGGCATCGGCCCAGCACTGGCCAAAAAGCTTTCAAAAGCAGGGTCGCCAAATGTGCCCGAACCCGGCCATTTGTCAT
>CAJBSR010000018.1 GCA_903958285.1 uncultured Sphingomonadales bacterium | reverse complement strand
CGTGATTCATGACGAGCGGCGTCTTTCAAGCCAGGCTTGAAGCATGATTGCCGCGGCTACTTTGTCGACGAATTGGCGTCGGGCAGTGGCACTTAAATCAGCCTCTTTGAGCACGCGATCAGCCGCAACCGTGGTCATACGCTCATCAAACATTTCAACAGGCACGGAGAGAACCGTACTGAGTCGTTTTGCTTCTGTGGTGGCGGCCTTGGCGGCTGGACCATGAGTGCCAGACATCAAGAGCGGTAATCCAACGATCACGATTTCTGCTTCTTCTTCAATGGCTTGCGAGAAGACAGGGGTCCATTTGTAGCTGCCATCAGGGGTCAGCGCGCGCTCCAATATGCCGGAATACCGCCCTTTTTCACGCGTGATGAGGATCAGCGCGCCGGCTGTTTCATCGCCTTTGGCCAGCACCATCGCCATGCCGCCCGACTGGTTCACCCGCCGGATAAGTGCATTCACATAAATGCCGGTGGCGAGGCGGGGCGTCATGTCCCGTGCCCCCGGGGATCAGGCAGCGTCGCGTGCTTGGGACGCGGCGAAGAGGGCGTAAATGGCATCCGCTGACCCGGCGCCGCGCAGTTTGGCGACAAAGGTTCGGTCCCGCAGCCAGCGACTCACTTGCGCCAAGGCCTTCAGATGCTCTGACCCGGCATCGGGCGGCGACAAAAGGCAAAAAACGAGATCAACAGGGAGATCGTCAATCGCTTTCACGTCCACAGGCTGAGCGAGCTGGATGAACAGGCCAACAACTTGGGTGAGCCCGTCAATTTTACCATGTGGAATCGCCACGCCACCGCCAAAACCGGTCGAGCCAAGACGCTCACGCTCCGTCAGCCGATCAACAACGTCCGTTGCCGGCAAGCCATATTCGCGTTCTGCCACCTGCCCAAGCTGCTGAAACAGCGCCTTGGACGTTGTGATGTTCGCTCCCGCGGCGACAGCGCCGGGGACGAGAAGAGAGCTGATCTCTGTCATAGAATGTCCAGAATGGAAATTTGGGAGGCGCCTTTAACAGAAACAGGCGTTCCCGCAAGCTCCGTCTCCTTATGGCCGCTCAAACGTGCGGTTCCACCCACCCGATCGTCCCATCATTGCGGCGGTACACCATATTGTAGGTGCCGGTGCCGGCATTGCGGAACAGCATGGCGTTGGTGTGCCGCAGATCGAGCATCATCACGGCATCGGAGACGCTGGCTTCCGGCACATCGACGCGCGTTTCAGCAATCACGACCGGATTGTCCCCGGCTGCGACGTCGTCATCGGCCATAGGCTCAAACACCGTATATCCGGCATTGTCTTCGGGCGGTGTAATGGCTGAAGGGCCGCTATGATCATCCCGAAGGCGGCGCTTATAGCGACGCAGCTGTTTTTCGATTTTGTCGGCGGCACCCTCAAAGGCGGGGCGGGCTTCCTGTCCGGTATGCGACGCCTTCAGCACGACACCGCGCACAACGTGCATCACAATGTCACATGCAAATCCGTGATCGTGCGGCCCTTTGGAGAAAGTGGCATGGGCGGAATGCGTGCGCTGGAAATACTTGTCGGCAATCGCTTGGAGCCTGTCGCTCACATGTGTCTGGAGAGCATCGCCTGTATCAACTCTGTGTCCTGAGATGCGGATTTCCATGTGCTTTCTCCTTCACATTTTAAGTAGGTGCGATTGCGTCCTCTTCAACTCATGCAGCAGCAAGACCCTCCTTATCCTTGTCCAAATCCCATAATGGGTTGCTGAGTTTGGCGACGAAAGCCGCGTGGCGTTCAAGTTCTTCGGACGACGCCTCATGCGGACGTGGCGATCTGGCCACGCGCGCTGACGCCGGGCGCTCGGGTTCATCGGGAAGCGTCGCCGGCGCATCGGCCAAACCAAGACCGATCTGGCGGCCGCCGGTCAGTTCCACATAAACCAAAGACAGCAACTGGGCGTCGAGCAACGCGCCATGCTTGATCCGGTGGGACCGATCTATGCCATAGCGGGTGCACAGAGCGTCCAGACTATGCTTGGCGCCAGGAAACTTGACCTTGGACAGCGCCAAGGTGTCGACCATCCGCGCCTGGGGGATGTCGGGCCGGTTCAACCGCGACAGTTCCTCATTCAGAAACGCAAAGTCAAAATTGGCGTTGTGCGCGACGAGGGGACTGTCATCGAAAAAGTCGAGAAGATCCTCAACAATGTCGGAAAACAGCTGCTTGTCGGCAAGGAAGGCGTCGGACAGCCCATGGATTGCCTGTGCTTCCGGGTTCATCGGCCGCTCTGGGTTGATGTAGACGTGAAAGACACGCCCCGTCTCAACCCGGTTGACCAGCTCTACACATCCAATTTCGACCAGCCTGTCGCCATTTGCGGCGCTCAGCCCGGTCGTCTCGGTATCAAAAACGACCTCACGCATCGCCCAGACTATCGGCGCTTCCGGTGGCGAAGGCAAGTGATCAGACGGCGAACTTCACCTCGTGTTTCCGTCATCGATTGGCCCGTGTCGATCACGAAGTCGGCGCGTTGCCGTTTGACATGATCAGGCACCTGCAAATTACGGATATGCTTGAGCTTGGCCGCGGTCATGCCCGGCCGACGCAGCACCCGGCGCGTCTGCAAAAAGGCGGGTGCCGAAACGACGACCGTCACATCGACCTGTTTTGCGCCGCCTTTTTCAAACAACAACGGGATATCCAGCACCACCATCGGGCGAGACCTGTTCTGCAATAAAAAGTGCTGGCGGACATGATAGACGGCGGGGTGAACAATACGCTCCAACGCACGCAATTCCTCCGGCTTGCCAAGTACAGCGGCCCCAAGCTTTTGCCGGTCCACGCCTTTTGGTCCGGTCGTCCCGGGAAAGCGGGCCTCGATCCGCGCCACAAGCGCACCGCCGGGTCCCTGGAGCTTGTGCACCTCCGCATCTGCATCAAACACCGGCACACCGAGACGGCGAAACATCTTGGACATGGCCGACTTCCCCATGCCGATCGAGCCGGTGAGGCCAATCTTGATCATGCGAGCAACAACTCCCGCAACGCCTCATCCAGATCCCGCGCCGGGGCATGTCCGAAGAAAATTTCAAAGGCGATGGCGCCCTGGCCGATCAACATGTCGAGACCATCCACTGTTGCCAGATCGCGGTCCTGCGCCGCCGCCAAGAGCGGGGTGACGAGCGGGGTATAGACGATGTCGTACACTACCGCATCTTCAGGCAGCGTTGAAAGATCAGGCACAAACGGATCATTGCCCACCATGCCGAGCGATGTCGTGTTGACGAGCAGAGCCGCGGGTGGAAGCGCTGACTCCATCCCGCGAACCTCCCCCTTCAAGCCGAAACGCGCGAGCAGCGCTGCGCCTTTTAAGGGGTTGCGGGCGAGCAAAGTGACGGGCCCCACACGGACACGCGACAGAGCAAACAACACGGCATGCGCAGCCCCGCCTGTGCCAGCGACAATGACGGGCGCCCCTTCCAGCGGCACATCGGCAATCGGCGTGAAGAAGCCACCAGCATCCGTGTTGGTTCCGAAGACTGCGCCTGTTTCATTGCGCGACAGAGTGTTCATCGCCCCAATCGACGCGCGGACATTGCCGGGGTCCTCGACCAGATCCATGGCGGCAATCTTGTGGGGGATGGTGACATTGCAGCCGCGCCAGTTTGGGTCGGCGCGGCGTTGTTCAACATAGGTCGCCAGATTTTCAGGTAAGACATGACATGCGCGATAGTCCGCGTCGATGCCTGCCTTCTCCAGCCAGAAACGATGCATTTTGGGAGATTTAGAGTGGGAGATCGGGTCTCCAATCACCTCGGCATAGATACCGCTCATGCAGAAATTACTCCGGCCTCACGCAAAAAGGCCAGCAGCGGTAGGAGCGGCAGACCTATGATGTTGAATTGGCTGCCCTCTATCCGCTCAAACAGCTGAATGCCACGCCCTTCAACACGGTAGCCGCCGACACCCGACAAAAGATCTTCACCTTCGTGCGCCAGATAATCATCGATGAACGCATCGGAGAGCGGGCGCATTGTCATCCGCGCTTCGCCCACATGGCGCCACAACCTTTCGCCATCGCGGACTGCAACGATAGCTGCATAAAGACTGTGCGTCTTTCCTGAGAGGGAGCGCAGATGGTCTGCTTGTTCGGCCAGCGTGCGGGCCTTGTCGAACATCGTGCCGTCCTCAAGCGCCAATGTCTGGTCACATCCCAGGACAATGGCGCCGGGACAGACCGCCGCCGTCGCCATGGCCTTGGCCTCCGCAAGCCCCAAAGCGAGACCCCGCGGATCAACGCCCTGTGCACGTAAAGCCGCCTTCTCAGCTTCCTCGTCGCATGGTGACGTCATGGCGTCGTGCACAATGCCCGCATTTGCAAGGATCGCGCGCCGTCCGGCACTTTGGGAGGCTAAAACGAGCCTCACTTTTTCGGACCCCTTTGTTCACCGTAGATGTTGATGATGGCAGCGGCCGCTTCTTCGATCGAGCGGCGGGTCATGTCGATGACAGGCCAGCCATTGTCAGCAAACATGCGCCGCGCATAAGCGGTTTCGCGCGTCACAGCCTCCTGATCCACATAGTCTGTGTCGGGCGTCTGGTTGAGCGCCAACAACCGGTTCCGCCGGATTTGCACCAGCCGTTCCGGGTTGGTGACAAGTCCGACAACAAGAGGGTTTTGTAGTTTGTACAACAAATCTGGCGGCGGGCTCTCCACGACAATGGGGATGTTCGCGGTCTTATAGCCACGATTGGCAAGATAGATGGATGTCGGCGTCTTGGAACTGCGTGAAACGCCGGCCAAAATGATATCCGCCTGTTCCCAATTTTCCCAATTGAGGCCGTCATCATGCGCGATGGTAAACTGGATGGCTTCGACCCGCGCAAAATACGCATCATCAAGCAGATGTTGTAAGCCCGGACGCGCTTTGAGCGGCTTGCCCAACACGTTCGACAAAGCTTCAAGCACCGGATCAATCGCACCGACATGCGGCAGGCCCAAGGCGGCACAGCGTTTTTCAAGCGCAGCCCGCAGGTCCGCATTCACCATTGTAAAAAGGACAAGCCCCGGATGTTGCGCTATTTCCGACATGATGCGTTCGACATGGCCGGGGGTGCGCACCATCGGCCAATAATGGCGGATCGCCTCAACATCATCAAACTGGGCGAGCGCGGCCTTCGCAACGGTTTCAAGTGTTTCGCCGGTTGAGTCCGAAACCAGATGAAGATGCAGTCGTGACACGCTAAGTTTGTATCCCCATGACCAGCCCTGTGGAAAAGCCTGTGTGTGGGGCTAGCGGAAAGCAGTTGGCAACTGCAAGCGTGACAATTCCACGACAGGGTCCAGATTTCGCCCACAGACCTGCCAACAGGGCGATCTAATTTTCCCATCCTGTGGATAATGGGGATGTGCCAGACCGACTCTGTAGCCCCGCGTTGCACCCGTCGAGTCAAGCTGTGTGCGGAATCCCTTGGCGCACTTAATCCACGTGACGCGCCCCCCAACTACTATCAACCACCTTTAAGATTCTCTTTTTATTGAATAGGGGAGCAAGCATGGATCCTGTGATGAAACCCCTCCTCGCGACGCTCAAGGGCGCCAAACTAGAGCGCCCACCTTTGTGGCTCATGCGGCAAGCGGGGCGCTATCTGCCCGAATATCGCGCCCTACGCGCCGAAAAAGGCGGATTTCTTGAACTTGTGAATGACAGCGCTGCGGCAGCAGACGTCACGCTTCAGCCGATCCAGCGTTTCGGTTTTGACGGCGCGATCCTATTTTCCGACATTCTCGTCATCCCGCACGCGCTGGGCCAAGATTTGTGGTTTGAAGCAGGCGAAGGCCCCCGGCTCGCCCCCAAGCTGGTTGATGCCACGCTCAAGAGCCTCACAGCAGCCCCTCAGAGGCTCTCACCGGTCATTGAGACGGTTCGGCTGGTCGCTGCCACTCTTCCCCCCCAAACAACCTTCCTGGGCTTTGCAGGAAGCCCCTGGACGGTGGCAACCTATATGGTCGCCGGACAGGGGAGTAAGGAACAGGCGGAGACACGGCGCTTCGCTTATCGCGATCCCGCCGCCTTTGAAGAAATCATCAAGGCCATTGCAGATGCGACAGTGACCTATCTGATCGATCAGATCGATGCGGGCGTGGAAGCGGTGCAATTGTTTGACAGCTGGTCGGGTAGCCTCTCGCCGGCGCAATTTGAACGCTGGGTGATCGCACCAACGGTACGTATCATCACGAAACTGAAGGCCGCCCGCCCCGATGCGGTTGTGATCGGCTTTCCAAAGGGCGCAGGCGGCAAGCTTCCGGCTTACGCCCGCGAAGTCGGCGCGGATGCCATTGGTCTTGATGAAACCGTCGACCCCATTTGGGCGCATGCCAACCTGCCTGAAGGGTTGCCGGTGCAGGGCAATCTTGATCCCCTCGCGCTCATTGCTGGGGGAACCGAGCTCACCAACGCCATCGACCACATCATTGACGCTTTGGCGGGGCGGCCCCATGTCTTCAACCTTGGCCACGGCATCTTGCCCGATACGCCCATCGCGCATGTCGAGCAGCTCGTGGCGCATGTAAGAGGCAAGTGAAGTAATGATCGGTATTTTGGGCGGCGCGTATCTCTGGGTGAAGGCGGGGCATCTCATTTTCGTCATCTTCTGGATGGCCGGTTTGTTCATGTTGCCGCGTTTCTTTGTCTACCATCAGGAAAGCGCGGCCGGCAGCGCCGAAGAAGCGCAATGGGTGGACCGCGAAGACCGTTTGTTGCGGATCATTCTGAAACCATCGATCATCATCGTCTGGTTGTTGGGTCTGGCGCTCGCGCTGGATACTGGTGCCTTTGGACAGGGTTGGTTTCACCTGAAACTGGCAGTTGTCCTTATCCTGTCAGGCTATCATGGTTGGATGGTCAGCTATGCTAAAAAGCTCAAAGCAGGCCAACGGACGCTGTCTGGAAAGATGCTGCGGCTGGTCAATGAAGTGCCCGGCCTTGCCGCGGCGGTGATTGTCGTGCTGGCGATTGTGAAGCCGTTCTAAAACCCTTATCGTTCAAGGCTCCACGCCTTGACTTGCGCAGTTGGCGAGCCTAACCGGATCGCACCGCTGGGCCATTCGTGCCGTCTTTCAAGCAGCGCAATCACAACTTTTGTTGCTGCCGCGGTTCTCCCATCCCCGTTCCAACCGGATCTGAGTCCATGATGCACTTAAAATCACTCAAGAAAATGAAACCCGCAGAACTCGTCGAAATGGCGGAGGAATTGGGAGTCGAAGGCGCGTCCACCCTGCGCAAGCAGGACCTGATGTTCGCCATCCTCAAGGTCGAAGCCGAAAATGGCGAAGAGATCATCGGCGAAGGCACCATTGAAGTCTTATCTGATGGCTTTGGATTTTTGCGCGCGCCGGAATCCAACTATCTTGCCGGTCCGGATGACATTTATGTCTCCCCCAACATGGTGCGCCGCTTTGGCCTGCGCACCGGTGACACGGTGGAGGGCGAAATTCGCGGACCGAAAGACGGTGAACGCTATTTCGCGTTGACGACCATCAAGTCGATCAACTTTGATGATCCGGATGTCGTCCGCCACCGCGTCAATTTTGACAATCTCACGCCGCTTTATCCCGATGAGCGGCTGAAGCTCGACTCGCTTGACCCCACGGTCAAGGACAAGTCGGCGCGCGTCATCGACATCATCAGCCCCCAAGGTAAGGGCCAGCGCGCCCTGATCGTCGCCCCGCCGCGCACAGGTAAGACCGTGCTTCTCCAGAATATGGCGAAGGCAATTACCGATAATCATCCCGAAGTCTTCCTGCTCGTTCTCCTGGTGGACGAACGTCCCGAAGAAGTGACGGACATGCAGCGCTCGGTGAAGGGCGAAGTCATCTCCTCGACCTTTGACGAACCCGCCAGCCGCCACGTCCAGGTTGCTGAAATGGTGATCGAAAAGGCCAAGCGTCTGGTCGAGCATAAGAAGGATGTTGTCATCCTGCTCGACTCGATCACGCGTCTCGGCCGCGCCTACAACACCGTCGTCCCGTCATCGGGCAAGGTGTTAACGGGCGGTGTTGATGCCAACGCCCTGCAACGTCCGAAGCGCTTCTTTGGTGCGGCGCGTAACATTGAAGAAGGTGGCTCGCTCTCCATCATCGCCACCGCGCTGATCGATACGGGCAGCCGCATGGATGAAGTCATCTTTGAAGAGTTTAAGGGCACCGGTAACTCGGAAATCGTCCTCGACCGTAAGGTCGCGGATAAGCGCATCTTCCCGGCGCTGGATGTCGGCAAGTCCGGCACGCGTAAGGAAGAATTGCTCGTTGAGAAGGACAAGCTCTCCAAAATGTGGGTGCTGCGTCGTATCCTCATGCAGATGGGTACCATCGATGCGATGG
>CAJBSR010000017.1 GCA_903958285.1 uncultured Sphingomonadales bacterium | reverse complement strand
TGATCTTGGTCGCGCCGGTCTTCATCAGCCCGTTGTTCAACACCTACACAGAAATGCCGAAAGGCCCGCTGCGTGACCGGATCGTGGCAATGGCCGCGTCGCAGAACGTGCCTGCCGAACATATCTACGTCTTCGACCAGTCCAAGCAGCACAAACGCATTTCAGCCAACGTCTCCGGCCTTGGCCCGACCATCCGCATTTCGTTGAACGACAATTTGCTGAACCGGTCGACCCCGGACGAGGTGGCGGCGGTCATGGGGCATGAACTGGGCCATTATGTCCTCGGCCATGTCTGGAAGCTCGTCTTGAGCTTCACGCTCGTCTTCACCTTCGCCTTCTGGCTTGCCTCCCGCATCGTGCCTCTGATTGTCGAGCGCTACGGCGCCCGGTGGAAGTTGCGCGGTGTAGCCGATGTGGCCGCCTTCCCGATCTATTCGATGGTTTTAGCCGTCTTCATGCTGGTGACAACGCCGGTCACCAAGTCGATCATCCGCATGAACGAAAGCGCAGCGGATGCCTTTGGGTTGGACGTCGCCAAGGCCCCCGACGGCTTTGCCTCGGCTGCCATGAAGCTGTCCGAATATCGCAAGATCGAGCCGTCCCCGCTTGAGGAAATCCTGTTCTACGACCACCCATCAGGCAAAACGCGCGTAGCGATGTCGATGCAGTGGAAGGCAAAACATCTGGCAGAGGTTGAAGCCAAGGCAAAGTAAGGGCATCGCGTTTGGCGATGCCAACCTTGTTCATCTTCGGCCTCGGCTATGCCGCAGGCCATATCGCCAACGCCCTGCGCCTTCAGGGGTGGGACGTGCTGTCGACCGGCTCGTCAGGCGCGATGGCCTTTGATGACACCGCATCGGTGCGCCTTGGCCTGTCATCTGCCACGCATATCCTGTCGTCCGTGCCGCCGGTCGCAGATGGGGACCCGGTGCTCGACGCCTATGGAGACCTGATCACCGCGCGGCGCGACCTATGGCTGGGCTATTTGTCGTCCACTGGCGTCTATGGCGATACGGGCGGGGCATGGGTCGATGAAAGCGCGCCTGTCAAAGGGCGGCGGGGCAGCCGAAATGAGGCAGATGCCGAGTGGCTATCCCGCGGCGCGCGGGTCTTCCGGCTTCCCGGTATCTATGGGCCCGGGCGATCTG
The DNA here is from genome assembly GCA_903958285.1 of uncultured Sphingomonadales bacterium. GTDB lineage: Bacteria > Pseudomonadota > Alphaproteobacteria > Sphingomonadales > Sphingomonadaceae > Aquisediminimonas. The sequence goes on along the minus strand of CAJBSR010000017.1, from coordinate 2,888 downwards.
CCTTGGATCGGGTCCGGGATGGAAAGGCCCATCGCATTGACCTGCCCGACCAGATTTTCAGCCGCGTCCATGTGGATGACATCGTGTCAGGCGTGATTGCGGGGTTTGAAGGGCCCGCCGGCGCCTATAATCTGTCTGACGACCTGCCCTGTTCGCAGAACAGCGTCATTGAGCATGCCTGCGATCTGCTGGGTTTGCCGCATCCGCCGTTGCAGACCATGGAAGCCGCCAACCTGTCGCCCATGGCGCGCGCCTTTTACGCGGAGAACCGGCGGGTCGCGAACGGAAAAGCGAAGCGGCTGCTTGGCTGGCAACCGCTCCATTCAGATTTCCGCGCTGGTCTGGCTGCCTGCCTCGCCGCGGAGACATCGTCGCCTATTTTTTAGGCCGGACGCTTTCGACCGCCATACGGCCGAAAGAGGCGATCATCTCACCCACTTCCTTGACCTGCGCGACGGAACGGGCGCTCTGTTCCTTCACAAAGTCGGCCTGAATGCGGACAATGTCCTTTACGTCCTTGGACGTTGTGATCTTGCGCATGGCCGCAAAGGCTTCCTTCGCATTTTCCTCCGCATGATCAATCACACGGGCGTTGAGCACGGACACATTGTGCATGGCATGCTCTGCCGTCTCGCGGATTTTCTTGCCAGCCTTTTCGACGGCATTTCCAGCATCCTCAACAGCATCATGTACCGCTGCCTCGACGCGCTTCTTCGCCTTAGATGCTGTTTTAGCGGCAGATTTGGTCGCCTTTTCTGCCTTGTCCTTGATGTCGACCTTGGTCGTTTTCTTGGCCATGCTTTTGTCCTCTCGTGCGGTACTTGCAACGTAGCGCCAAGTTACCGCAAATAGTGTTAACTTACGAGTCCGCCGCACGCTTTGGCGAACTGAGAGCTATAACCATTCCAACAAGAACAATGATCCCGCCTGCCGCCGCCGTGAAGGACCATTGATATCCTTCAAACAGCGTCGAAATCCCCATAGCGACGACGGGGATCAGCACATTGGAGAATCCAGCCTTGCCCGGCCCGATGACACGGATCAGCCCGAAATAGAATGTGAAGGTCAGCGCACTCGCTGCGAGTGAGAGATAGGCAAGGCCAACATAAAAGCCGGGCGTGGTCGGCACGACCGGCGGGCCAACGGTGATAAGCGACCAGAGCGCGTTGAGCGCCGTTCCAAAAAGCATTGCCCACCCAATCAGGCTCATCATCGGCAGCCGCCGTGCCGGAGGCGAGGCCTGCATCACATTGGCGACAGACGCTGTGAGCACCGCAAGGACAGTCAGGCCAACGCCGAGCAGCGTTTCATCTGCGCCACCGGGATCTGCGCGCACTTCATGGGCGAAGAGCAAGGCCACCCCAGCCATCGCAAAGGCCGCGCCAAAGATGAACCGGCCTGACACCCGGTCACCCAGAAAGATGCTGCCGAGGATCGCATTTGGCACGACAAGCAGTGCAAAGACGACGGCGACCAGCCCCGATGTAATGTGATGCTCCGCCTCGTAGACCAAGTTAAAATTGGCCGTGAACTGCATCGTCCCGACGAGGGCTGCGAAACCAAATTCCCGCGCGGTGAACCGAATGCGCTGCCGGTTGAACGCCGCTAGCACGAGCATGGCGATCCCTGCGACGAGGAACCGGTAAGTGACGCCCCAGCTTGCCGGAACTTCTGCGATCTGGCCGCGGACGACAAACCAGGTCGATCCCCAGATGAGCGTGATCGTCGCAAAGGGGATGAGGATCTTTGGGTTGAGGAAAGATGTCGGGCTGTGCTGGCTCACAGGGCGGCTATCGCTGCGGCGAAGGCGTCGATCTCCGCGGCCGGCTGATCCCAGCTGACGACAAAGCGAACTTCGCCCTCTGCCCAATCATAAAAGTCAAAGCCCTGCGCCCGCAGCTTGGCAGCGTCATCGGGCGTCATCCGAGCAAAGACCTCATTCGCTTCCACGGGCTGGAACAGGCGATGCCCGCAGGCGGCGCCAAGCTTCTTCGCCCCTTCATTGGCGGCGCGTGCAGTGGTGAGCCAGACATCATCCTGCAACAGCGCGATGACCTGCGCTGCCATATAGCGCCCCTTGGACAAAAGATGCCCGGCCCGCTTGCGCCGTTCGGCAACGCCCTTGGCCTTTTCCCGGTCAAAATAGACGAGGCATTCCGTCGACAGGCCGCCGTTCTTGGTGAAACCGAAAGACAGCACGTCAATGCCCGCACGCCAGGTCACGTCAGCAGGCGAACAGCCCAGCGTGACCAGCGCATTGGCGAAACGCGCGCCATCCATGTGGAAGCCAAATCCATGCGCCTTGGCAACCTCGCCCAGGGCGCCAACCTCTGTCGGTGTATAGACACGGCCATATTCCGTGGCGTTGGTGATCGACAGGGCGTGCGGCTGTGCCCAGTGGACGCCGCCCGGCGTGGCCGCAAGCTTATTTGCAAGAGCTTCGGCCGTGATCTTGGCGCCGTCGCCTTCGATCAGCGCCAACTTCGCACCATGCGTGTAAAATTCCGGCGCGCCGCACTCATCATTCTGGATATGGGCATCGCGGTGGCACAAGATGCTGCCATAAGGTGGGCACAGGCTGGCCAAGGCGAGCGAATTGGCCGCCGTGCCTGTCGCCACCCACAGCGCCGTCACCTCAGTCTCAAACAGGTCCGACATGACCCCATCGAGCGATTTGGACAGGGCGTCGCCGTCATAGGCAGTGTCCACGCTGTTACAGGCCGCCATGGCAGCAAGCACGGATGGATGAACACTGGCGGCATTATCGGAAAAGAAGCGCATGGTCAGCGTCTTGGAAGACGCATGGCCCTTCGTCAACAGGACGGGAGAAGAATGGTGCTGCCGGAGAGGATTGAACTCTCGACCTCTCCCTTACCAAGGGAGTGCTC
>CAJBSR010000016.1 GCA_903958285.1 uncultured Sphingomonadales bacterium | reverse complement strand
TGGCTCATCGGGTTGCCAATAATCGCCATCGCGATTTTCTTCAGGCGTCAAAGGCCTTGGCTAGTCTTACCGGCTTGGATCTGGCTCATTTATTGCGCAACGTTCGTTCTGCTAAACTCGGCCGGATCATAGGAACCTGAGGCGTCGATGAAGGTGGAGGAGTAAAGAATTGGTTCGTTCCAACCTTTCAAAGGCCGCACTGGTGACAGCCACACTGTTTGCCCTACAGGCGGCGCTGCTAATTGCGACTGGTGTTCAGATCAAGCTCGGTGAGAGTCGACAGTACGTTTACATCCGAGAAGGCGATCTCGTCTCGGATGATCCCCCTAAGGACGCCGAAGCAGCGCGGCTGACGACAAAAGCCCATTGGAAGCGGTGCCGCTACTGGACCGGTCTCCAAGTTCGGACGTTTTTGTTGCCCGAAACATGCGGTCCGCTTTTCGCCGGTAGATAGCCCCCTCGAGTCAATAATTTAGCCGATCTAAATCAGCTGTCCCTCACGCACACCAGTGAATATCAAACGCCTGTTCGGCCTCGGCCAGCACGCGGCCGATGGGCAGCGGGGAGAGCGGGCCGTCCTTGATCGCCTGTTCCACGAGCGCGCGCTTGTCGGCGCCGGTCAGCACCATCAGCAATGTGCGGGCAGACAGGATCGAATGACGCGTGAGCGTGACGCGGGCGACGGGCGCTTCGGCGGGCATAGGGTCCGGCAAAACCCCGACTGCGCGGCGCGCTTTGGGGGCGTTGAGCGCATCGTCCATGTCCGGACCGGCAAAGATTGAGGCGGTATGGCCATCGGTGCCGACACCCAGCCAGACGAGATCGGGCGGCCAGTGCAGGTCTTGCAGGCGCGCATCGGCTGCGTTGCCCGCGGCCTTGTGATCCTTATTCTCGGTCGCGATGGGAAGCACGCGCGCGCCCTTGGGCATAAACGCCTTGGCGAGCATCGCGACATTGGACAGCGGATTGTCCACCGCCACCAGCCGGTCGTCGGTCGGGATGATCGTCACATGCTTCCACTTGATCGGCGCGGCGGCGAGCTTTTCGTAGATCGGCAGCGGCGTGTTGCCGCCGGGCAGCGCGATGAGCGCCTGTCCGCGCGCATCGAGTGCGCTTTCGATGATGAAGCCGACATCTCCGGCCACAGCTTCGGCCAGTTCATCCATGTCGTCATAGTCCCACCATTCGGCTTCGATCATTTGGGCAGTTCCTTCAGGGGTGTTTGCAGTGGCCGCGTCGCGGCTCGGTGGCTGTGGATATGGTCGCGGGGCCGGATGTGCAATCCCGCATCAATGGTCATTAACACAAAAAATCGATTTGAGTGCGCCGAGGCTGCGCGCGATCTCTCAATTTCTGCAATCGATTGTTGCAGGTTGGTGCAGTGATGGCTAGCGTCCGCTGACACGTGCTGCTGACAGCCGGGGAGGAAATTGAAATGGCCAAGACAAAGCCAAGGCTGTCGCTGATGCGCGTCATCGAAATGAACCTCGGTTTCCTGGGCCTGCAATTCAGTTTTGGCCTGCAACAGGGCAATATGGTGCCCATCTATTCCTGGCTGGGCGCGGATGAAGCGACGCTGCCCATCCTCCAACTGGCCGGGCCGATGACAGGTTTGCTGGTCCAGCCGCTGGTCGGCGCGCTGAGCGACCGGACCAATTCACGCCTCGGCAGGCGGACCCCCTATTTCCTCATCGGCGCGGTCATGTGCAGCCTTGGCCTGTTCTTCATGCCGCATTCGTCCAGCCTGCTGATGGCGGCCAGCCTGTTGTGGTTTCTGGATGCGGGCAACAACATCACAATGGAGCCTTACCGCGCTTATGTCTCGGACCGGCTGGATGAGAGCCAGCATGAACTGGGCTTTCTGAGCCAAAGCGCGTTCACCGGGCTCGCGCAAAGCCTTGCCTTCCTGACGCCCTCCATCCTCGTCTACGGTTTTGGATTTGATCGCAATGCCGTGGATGACCACAACATCCCGGACATCACCCATATTTCCTTCCTGATCGGCGCGGTGCTCTCCATCTCAACGATCCTGTGGTCCGTCATCCGCGTCCCGGAGCTGCCGCTATCGCAAGAGGAGCAGGCCAAGATTGCCGCCGCGCCCAAATCTGCCGGAGCCACGCTCGCTGAAATCTGGAACGCGATCCGCGATATGCCGCCTGCCATGCGCCAGATGGCGTGGATGAGCCTGTTTCAATGGTATGGCATGATGGTCTATTGGAATTACGGCGTGCTCTCCATTGGCCGGTCGATTTTCGACACGACCGACAAAAGCTCCGACGCGTTCCGCGAAGCCACGCTGACAACCCAGCAATTGGGCGCTTTTTATAACTTTCTCGGCTTCATTGCGGCCTTCGCGATGATCCCGCTCGCCCGCCGCTTCGGGGCGCGGCGTCTCCACATGATCTGCCTCGCGCTCGCGGGGGCCAGCCTGCTCTATCTGCCCTCCGTGACGGGCACCACGGGCGAGGCAAACGCCTTTTTCCGCGCCATGGCGATGCCGGAACTGGGGAGCCACCTGCAACTGCTGATCGTCGCCTTCGGCCTTGGCCTTGGCTGGGCGAGCATCATGGGCAACCCCTATGTCATTCTGGCCGGCTCCATCCCGCCGGAACGGACGGGCGTTTATATGGGCATCTTCAACATGATGATTGTCATCCCCATGCTGATCCACAGCCTCACTTTCCCGCTGATCTACCATCCGCTGCTGGGCGGAGATTCGCGCAACGCGATCCTCTTTGGCGGC
>CAJBSR010000015.1 GCA_903958285.1 uncultured Sphingomonadales bacterium | reverse complement strand
GCCGCACTCGTCAAATTTTCCGAAGCCCATCGCACAACATCCGCCATTGCCGCGCGACGCCCGCGCGACGCCGAAAGCCTCTTTGCCCATGCGCAGAGCGAATATTGGCTGGGTTATATGGCCTATCGCAAAAAGGATTTCCGCAATGCGCGGACCCATTTTCAGGGCTATGTGAAGCTGGCCGACCGGATGACCGAGCTCCGCCCCGATAATGTGCGCTACATCCGCGAACAGGGCTATGCACAAGGGAATTTATGCGCGCTCGCGCTGACACCAGATGCCAAAGATGTGACGCTGGCTGACACCGCTTGTGCCGGCTCTGTTGCAGCCAAGGCGCAGGTCGTGAAACTTTCCCCCAAGGATGGTTCCGCGTTGGCTGACCTAGCCAATGCCTATGGCTGGCTGGGTGACGCGCAGACCGCATCAGGAGCGCGACAAAAGGCGCGGCGTGCCTATCTGGCTGCAGCCAACACTGTAAACCGCGCGGTCGAACTCGATCCGCAAAATCTCGATTATCGTGATGTTTGGGTCACCCGCCAATTCTCACTTGCAGAACTTGAGCGGGAAGAAGGGCAGCTTGATGCTGCGGTGCGCCGCCTTCAAGCAGCCCGCCAGACGGTTTCCGATATGGTCGGGCGTGACCCTGCCAACCAGCTGTGGCGGGAAAGACTCGCGCAGATCGAACGCAAACTCGCGTCACTCAGTAAAGTGCAGAAGGAGAAGGCGTAATGGCAAGTGCGATAGGAAAAACAATCATCCGTGAAATTGAAGCCAGCATTACCGGCAATAAGTTCCGGCTGGGTTATAAGAACCCCCAGAAACCAATCGACATCTCATTGGAAGAGGCTGTTCGCCAGGTGGTTAGCGGCAAATTTGCGCCAACCGAGGCGCAGTGCGATGTTGAAATTGAACCGCTCAGCCTTAACTGCGCGGCCCCATCCAACATCGTCTTCACCTTGTCGGATAAGGACAACTTCCAGTTTGCGACGGACGCGGACCCGATCCAGTTCAAGGAAGGTGCAAACAAAGACCGCTATACTAATTTCTGTCGGGTCGCGCCCGATGGCACCAGCTATCCATTTGGAAAGCCCTATGGCAGCAGCGCGCCTTGCAAGATGGTGACGTTTGAAGCCATCGCGCCCACCGCCAACTATGTTGACCGGTTCAACTTCGTCGTCGACGTGATCCATGAAAATAAGCCGGGCAAGAAGTCGCCTCTGCGCCTTCTGATCGATCCTGAAATCCGCAATCCCGGCGGCAGCGGCGGCTGATCGGCAGCAAACACGTAATGACACACCGCCAGGCACCGTCCAGAAATCTCACGGCCATCCTCGCTTCGGCAAGATCGGGCGCGCTGGACCATGCCTGGCGGCAATTTGAAGCGGCGGGCTTCGGGGACGATGATCCCGATCCCGCCGTTCACACCTTGCGGGGCCGTCTCCTGAAGGATCGCGCGCTGCGTGCCACGATTGCCGCAGACCGGAAACACCTCTTTGCCGAAGCTGCCCGCGCCTATGCGCGCGCGGACGGGCTGGCGGCAGCGCCCTATCACCTGATCAACGTCGCCACGATGCGCTTCCTCGCAGGAGACCAGAGGGAAGCCGCTGCGCTGGCGGCTCAAGTCGTAGACCGGATCGACATCGGCGGTGAGATTGCCGACACGCCCTATTTCATTGAGGCCACGCGCGCGGAAGCGCTGCTCCTCCAGCGACAGATCGACGCGGCGACATCTGTGCTGCGTCATGCCATCACGCTGGGCTCCAGCTGGCAAGACCATGCCGTCACTCTACGCCAGTTGAACCTCATCTGTGAGGCGAGCGACCTGCCCTGTGGCTGGCTCGACGAATTCCGCCCGCCTGCCAGCCTCCATTTTGCCGGGCACTTGGGCGTGGCGGCAGATGATGATGCCCATGCGACGCTCACAACCCAGATTGATGACGTTCTTTCAGCGCACAATGTCGGCTTTGGCTTTGGCGCGCTGGCCGCAGGATCGGACATCTTGATTGCCGAGCGCCTGATCGCGCGGGGAGCAGAACTGCATGTGATGCTGCCCATGTCCCGCGACGCGTTTCGCGCGGCGTCGGTTGAGCCTTGGGCAGAAAATTGGGCGGAACGCTTTGAGGCCTGTCTTGATGCGGCGGTGAGTGTGCGGGAGGCCAGCGACGTCACCGGACGTTATGATTCCGTCGCCAACACGCTGGCAAGTGAACTCTCCATGGGAGCCGCCGTACTCAATGCGGGGCTGCTGGAAAGCGTCGCCGTCCAATTGCTGATCTCGGATGAGGCAGCAGGACCATTTGGCACTGGCAAGGAAACCGCCCGCGATGGAGAAACCTGGCGCGCGGCGGGTCGGGCCCAGCACGTCCTGCGCTGGCCCCGCCAGATCGCCACGCCACCTGCAGGGGTGGGTGGGCCCGAAGAGCCGGGGCGCCGCGTGGCAGCTCTTCTGTTCGTCGGCTTTGCCGGGATTGAGCAAGTCGGAGACGCAGATACCGGTCACTTTGTGGCAGGAACGATCGCACCGATCGAAGCGGTGCTGGCCAGCCTGCCGCACCCGCCCTTCCACATCAGCCGCCAAAGTGCGGGCTTTGCGCTGGCCTTCGACACGCCAGAGGATGCCGCCTTTGCAGCCCTACGGCTGCGGGATGCGGGCAGGAACGCCGCGCCCGTCAGCCTGCGGATCAGTGGGCATTATGGCATCGTGATGCAAAGTGCGGCGGGCCTATATGGCACGGCCAGCGCGCTGCCCGAATGGATTGACCCCATCACGCAGCCGGGGGGCATCTTTGTGTCCGGCGATTTTGCGACTGCGCTCTTCGGGCGGGTAACATCAGGATATCGCACGGAATTTGCAGGCGAACATCTGCCCATGCGGGGCAGTGCGCCGGTTGCGCTTTATGCGCTGATGGAAGGCTGAGGCGACTTAAATCGCAAAGCGGACGAGCCGGTCCCCGGCGGGTACATGGATCGCCACGATCGCCCCGATGCAGCGGACAATCTCCGGATGTGTGGCGGCCATCCCACCCGTGAGCGCGCCGAAGGACGGAAGGATCAGCTTGGTCACCCCTTCCACAAAACAGGGTCGCGTCACCCGCCGACCGCGCGCCGCACCGCCATATTTGGGATGAAAATGGCCAGAGAGTTCGGGTCGGGGATCCACAGGATCCGCCTGATGGCGCAGAACGATCCCGCCGAGATCCGCCTCTTCAACGATGCGGCCGCCGACAATATCCGGCAGCTTTTCGTCATGATTGCCGGTGATCCAGACCCAATCGAGTTGATCCGTCAGTCGCGCGAGCGTGGCACGGGCATCGGCCGGGAGTCGCGTCGCGCCGTCGCTGTCGTGGAAGTTGTCTCCAAGGCACCAGACCTCTTTCGCGCCCGATTGGGCCACGAGGTCGGCCACCGCTGACAAAGTCGCCATGCTGTCATGCGGTGGCAGCATTTGCCCGCGCGCGGCGAACCAGCTGGCCTTTTCAAGATGAAGGTCGGCCACGATCAGCGCGGCACGGGCGGGCCAGAACAGCGCCTTGCCACCCGCCACCTGAAAATCATGTCCGGCAAAATGCAGCGGCGGCATCACGCCTCCGGGCTGGACTCCGCGCCAGATTGCGCATCGGCATTTTCAAACCAGGCTTCAACCGGGCCGTTGAGCTTCAACAGCAAAGGCTTGCCGCGACGGTCAACCGTCTTGCCCGCCTGAACGCGCACCCAGCCTTCGGACATGCAATATTCCTCAACATCATGGCGCTGGATGCCACGAAACTTGATGCCAACACCGCGACGCAGAACCTCTACGTCGAAATGCGGGCTGGACGGGTCAATGCAAAGGCGATCAGGAGGCGTATCAGTCATACTGGCGCCTTTGCCGCAAAGTCATTGGAGGCGCAATGACCGAGTTAGTGGGGCTCGCCCAAGACCCACCCCGACTTTCACAGAATTTCACCTTTTAATTAATCGCTTAGGTCGATCACTGTAAGCCGATAAAGTTATTGGATCGATGGACCCAAGGGCCCTAGTTGATGGTTTGCTTGGCACCCCGCTTGCCAAACCAACAGGAGAGCATAATCATGAAATCACCCAAACTCGTCCTCGCGGCCTTGCTCGTCGCATCGTCTCCGATCGCGCTGGCGAGCGTCGCCCATGCAGCAGACGCCGCACCAACCGAACAAGCCAAAGAGTGGTGGCCCAAGAGCGTCGATCTGACAGCACTCCGCCAGCATGAGGCCGTGAAGTCCAATCCCTATGGGCCGGACTTTGACTATGCGAAGGAATTCGCCTCGCTGGATCTTGATGCGGTGAAGGCCGACATCCGCAAGGTGCTGACGACATCACAGCCTTGGTGGCCAGCCGACTATGGCAATTATGGCCCCTTCTTCATCCGCATGGCCTGGCACAGCGCCGGCACCTATCGCACCAGCGACGGCCGCGGTGGATCGGACGGCGGCGAAATGCGCTTTGAGCCGCTCAATTCATGGCCTGACAACGTCAACCTCGACAAAGCCCGCCGCCTCGTCTGGCCGATCAAGCAAAAATATGGCCGGAAGCTTTCCTGGGGTGACCTCATGGTTCTGGCCGGCAATGTCGGCATGGAAGATATGGGCTTTAAGACACTTGGCTTTGCAGGCGGTCGCGTCGATGCATGGCAGCCGGATCTCGTGTACTGGGGACCGGAAGCCAAGGTGCTGATG
>CAJBSR010000014.1 GCA_903958285.1 uncultured Sphingomonadales bacterium | reverse complement strand
ATGTGCCGATGGACGACACCCAGCAGGCTTCGGCCGATCTTCTGGGCCGCTTTGGTGGCGAGGCAGAGGCGCTAAAGCAGGCGGAGTCCTACTTCAGAATTGGCCGGCCTGATCTTGCTGCCCGCGTTCTTAAGTTAGGCCTTTCCAAAAACCGCAACAGCCCGGCGCTCTGGACTGGGTTGGGCAACGCATTTGTCGCGCATGACCGGGGCTTTCTCTCACCTTCGGCTGAGTTTGCCTATAATAAGGCGCTGCGCCTGACACCGGGTTTTCCCGGGGCACTTTATTTCTATGCTGTGGCGCTCGCGGAGAATGGACGGATCGACGAAGCCCGTCCGCTTTTTGTGTCACTTGTGGCTTCCATGCCGCCCAATATGCCAATCCGTGCGCAGCTTTTGGCAGATCTGGAGAACATGGGTGTCCTGAAACAGGGCGCGGCGGACCCAGCAGTACCGGTCAAATGATTTGCGGCACTACCACCCCCGTGCTAGCGCGCGGCTAAATCGCGTGCAGAGAACCGTGCATCCCATGCAAAATCAAGCTGCCATCGGACGTTACTGATCATGTCCAATTCCAACATCCCGAATCACGCTGCTGATCCGGAGGATGGCGGCCACCAAAGCCATGGCCCGCTGCATAAGTTGATGATCGCGGCGATTGGCATCGTCTATGGCGACATCGGGACAAGCCCGATCTACGCTTTTCGCGAAACGTTCGCTGGCCACCACCCGATCACGCCTGATCAATTGCACATTTATGGGGTGCTGAGCCTCATCTTTTGGTCGATGATGACGGTGGTGACATTGAAGTACGTCACTGTCATTCTCCGCGCAGACAATAAGGGGGAAGGCGGCAGCCTAGCGCTGTTGGCGCTGATCAACCGGGAATCATCCGGCAAAAGTTGGTCCGTCCCCATCGTGATGCTCGGGGTGTTTGCGACGGCACTCTTCTACGGCGATTCTATGATCACACCGGCCATGTCGGTTTTGTCCGCCGCTGAAGGTCTGACAGTCGTTAATCCCGCGATGCAGCCGCTGGTCCTGCCGATTTCGGTGGCCATTCTGGTTGGGCTCTTCGCGATACAGTCCCGCGGAACGGCGAAGGTTGGTGCGCTGTTTGGGCCGATCATGATTGCGTATTTTACGACACTGGCTGTTCTGGGCCTGATGAAGATCGCCGAGATGCCGGAAATTCTGTGGTCGTTGTCCCCGGTTCACGCCGTAAGCTTCTTTGCCGACGATCCTCTGCGCGGCTTCCTTGCGCTCGGGTCCGTCGTTCTGGCGGTGACAGGTGCAGAAGCACTTTATGCGGATATGGGCCATTTTGGCCGTCGCCCCATTCGCCTGTCTTGGCTCTGGATCGTGCTGCCCGGGCTGATGCTCAATTATCTGGGTCAGGGCGCCATGATTATGCAGCTGTCGCCAGCCGAAGCAGGGGAGGCGATTAAGAATCCCTTCTTCCTGCTCGCCCCTGAAGATTTCCGTCTCGCGCTCGTTCTTCTGGCCATGCTCGCGACGATCATCGCGAGCCAAGCGGTGATTTCCGGCGCATTTTCGCTCACGCAGCAGGCGATCCAGCTTGGCTTCATGCCGCGCTTGCGCATCCAGCATACGAGTGAGAGCGCGGCGGGCCAGATCTACATTCCGGTTATTAACTGGGCGTTGATGGTGGCGGTCATTGTGCTTGTCCTGCAGTTCGGCAGTTCAACCAACCTCGCCTCGGCTTATGGGATTGCGGTGACGGGAGCGATGTTCATCGATACGTGCCTGTTGGCGGTCCTGCTGCTGAATATCTGGAAATGGAACCGTTGGTACATCGTCCCGCTGCTCGCCTTGTTCTTCATTGTCGACACAGCCTATTTCACAGCGAACCTGACCAAGGTGCCATCGGGCGGCTGGGTGCCGCTCCTCATTGGCCTGATCATCTTCACCTTCCTCACGACATGGTCGCGTGGTCGCAAGCTGATGATGGAACGCATGCGTGAAGCGGCGATGCCTGTGAAAGTGTTCATCAGTTCTGCTGCCAATTCCGCGACGCGCGTTCCGGGTACCGCTGTGTTTATGACATCGACACCGGATGGCGTGCCGCACGCGTTGTTGCACAATTTGAAGCACAACAAGATTATCCATGAACGGGTGATCCTGCTGACGGTCCAGATTCCGGGCGTGCCCTATGTTGACCCAGACCGCCGCTGCAAGATGGAAGACTTAGGGCAGGGGTTCCACCGCCTCATCCTGAAGTTCGGCTTCATGGAAGAGCCTGATGTGCCCGCTGCGCTTGCTGGAATCACCGCCTGCGGCCCGCCCATCAAGATGATGGACACCAGCTTCTTCCTCGCCCGACAGACGCTGCTGCCGTCGTCGCGGCCGGGTATGGCGATCTGGCGGGAAAAGCTGTTTTCATGGATGCTGCGTAACGCGGAAAGCGCAATGGAGTTTTTCCGTCTGCCAACCAACCGCGTGGTCGAACTCGGCAGTCAGGTCGAAATTTGATCGAGGCGTCCGGCGCGCCCGGGCGGGCGGTTCCGCTGATCGTGACCGCGCTGATGGGTGATGCTGATTTTGCCTATTTTGATGGGCTTAGGCGGCGGCACTATCCGTCAGATCGCAATGTTTTGCGCGCGCATCTGACGCTGTTTCATCACTTGCCGATGTCGATTGAGCATGAACTATCGGTCCATATCCGTCAGATCACGAAGGATGCGGCGCCCCAAGCGTCGCTGTCGGGTCTGATGTCGCTTGGGCGCGGCGTGGCGTTCCGGGTGCGGAGTGATGAGTTGGACGCGATCCGCGCCGAAATAGCCGATCGCTTTGCACCGCTCCTTATCCCGCAGGATAAGGCGGGTTGGCGCCCACATGTGACGGTACAAAACAAGGTCGAACCGCCTGTTGCGCGCGCCCTGATGGCGGAACTTGAACTTGGCTTCCAGCCTCGACCGATCCAAATCGCCGGGCTCGCCATCTGGCATTATATGGGTGGTCCATGGCAACTGTCCGGGGCGTGGCGTTTTGGAAGCGGCCATCCGATGCGCGCACCCGGTTGACCCAAAGCGCGTCGCTGCTTATAGGCGCGCTTCCCGACGCGTTTCGGACGTTTGGGGCGGAGTAGCTCAGCTGGTTAGAGCAGCGGAATCATAATCCGCGTGTCGGGGGTTCGAGTCCCTCCTCCGCTACCAGAACCCTTCCAAGCCCTTCCCATGCAAACCCAAAAATGTCTAAAAACATGGGTTTTTCAATCGGCGCGTCCCAGCACATCCCAGCGAGTGTTGCAAATTTGTGATAATTTCAGTAGCCTCTGTTATCACACGGGGGTTGCTGATGAAATTGAACGTCACCACGATTCGGAACGCTGCACCTCGCGAGAAGGCCTACCGCATGGCTGATGGCCGTGGTTTGTCACTTTTGATCCAGCCGACCGGATCAAAACTTTGGCAATGGGTCTACCGCAATGAGGCTGGCAAACAGTGCAGGCTGTCTCTTGGTCCATTCCCCGAAGTCTCACTAGACGAAGCGCGCAAGACCATATTGTCCAAACGTAAGGTGGCGCGGTTGGGAATGGATGAGGCGAATGTCGCGCCCGCTGGCAAGACCTTCAGCGAAGCTGCCAAAGAGCAAATGAAGGTTTGGGAGGTGGGGAAGAACATGGACCATGTTCTTCGTGTCTGGAACCGGCTGAACCACGACGCTATGCCTGATCTTGGAGATAGGTTGCTTACAGACATCATGCCT
>CAJBSR010000013.1 GCA_903958285.1 uncultured Sphingomonadales bacterium | reverse complement strand
CCGTCGGGATCAGGATACGCAGGGTGAGTGCGAGCAGGACGGCGATCGCAAAAAGCGATTTCCCTGCCTTCGAATCTCGGACACATGCGTTCATGGAACGTCCCGCTAGCGCAAGAATTTTACGTTGTCACCTGATGGCGGGTCAGACGACCAACTCTAAGAAGCGGTTTGCCAGACAGCCATCCCACCCAGGGGCCAGCTTGGAGTGTGCAAATCAACCGAAATCAAGCACGTAGTAGGAAATATAAACGTGTAAAAACAATATGATGTGCCGAGAGAGAGTTGGCTGGGGGGCGCTCTCGCACCGCCAATGCACCGAGTTGCGAAACAAACTGTCTCTACCGACTTGGATCAGTGGGCATGGTCATCAAAAACCACTGAATTTCCGTCACTTAAGGGCATAACAGCTCTTTTCCGCCACCTACCCGCTGGCCGGCCGTGAGTTGGCAAAATCGACCGCCTACCAAGAGCATCACAAACTCCAAGCGGAATCCCGAAGCTTAAAGTCTTGTAAATCAGCTATTTATGCCGACTAAACCTTTTAAGCAGAGGTTTGGTCGATAAGCTGATCTGGCTGCGTGCCGCGATGTACGCCACTGGCGTAGTTCGGATCAAAAATGGCAGGCAGCGATGAAGCATCAGAGAAAACCCAGAAAAGAGCTGAATGTCACAGTCACCTTCTCGGAAACAGACAAACCGAGCTCCTACTGGCACCACGGGGAACTTCCATCGGCCGATGTTGCAGCGATCAGGAAAAAAGCCGGATTATCGCAGAGCGCCTTTGCCGACAGCATCGGTGTCCCAGCGGGCACGGTTAGGAACTGGGAGCAAGGCCGTCGACAGCCATCTGGGCCTGCCAAGGTGCTGCTCGCACTGCTCACGAGGAGACCCAATCTGGTGGCGGAGCTTTACCCCCACCTGCAGCCAAGGGTCCGATGGGCGCCGGGGCGTCCGGACCCGAGCACCATGACGGCGGAAGAGCGGTTGACCGAAGTTGGGCAGATCCTAGCTGTCGGCTTTCTGCGAATGCAAAAACCTCCGGCCAACGAGTAGGATATCTGGCCGACCGCTGGTTCACACAGAATGGATAGGCGCGAACTTCATCGTGTCAGCGCTTGGCGCATGTTCAAAGCCCAGCAAACGGCCGATACCGGGTGTAATACGTCTTATATGCATCTCGTCCAATGCCCGCTTTGCGCCCAGATTCAGACATCATCGGCATCGGCTCACTTCCTTATGAGCGGACATTGCACCAAAAAATTGCTTTGGGTAGCTTTTTCGACGATTTGGATGGTTCGTATTAAAGACCACAAACTCAGTGATTAGCCATTCGTTCTGATAGAATGGCCATATTTTGATGGCTAGAATATAACCCCGTTAAATGATGCGCGCAAATCCTGCCGCGCCACGCGCTGGGGTCGAACGTAACTCAGGCTTGTTCAATTGCAGGGCGGTATTCAACATTTGCTCCACATCACCTTCGTCTCCGAGAATTGCTTCCATGCTGCGAACGCATAAGCAGACTTTATCATCCGCTAAATCATACCAAATTTGCTTAGACGCGCGGCGCGTTTTTACGAGTTCGTTGCGGCGCAGTTCCGCAAGTTGCTGGCTAAGCGCAGGT
>CAJBSR010000012.1 GCA_903958285.1 uncultured Sphingomonadales bacterium | reverse complement strand
GGTGTCGATACGCAGATAAGGCAAGGCCTTATCTCCGCCGATATCGACAGTCCGGAAGATCACAGGCCGGTCACCCGCCGCATCCAACACATCGCGGTACAGGCGCTGCTGGCGCTCGCGCTGAGGCATGGTGGCGGATACGAGGAACTGGAATTCGGTGCGGAACAGGCCGATGCCATCGGCACCCGTCACGTCCAGCTGGGCGACATCGTCCCGCAAGCCAGCATTGACCATCAGGGTAATGCGCGCATCATCCTTTGAGATGGGCGGCTGGTTGCGCATCGCGGCATAAGCGGCACGGCGCTTCTGGGATGTTTCCAGCCGCGCCTCAAAGGCTTGCTCCATCGCAGCGCTGGGACGGACAAAGGCTGAGGCCTGCCCGACATCAAGGAGGACAAGATCCCCTTCGCCGATGATGCGCCGGACGTTGCGGACGCGGCCGAGAACAGGGACGCCCATCGCACGCGCGACGATGGTGACGTGCGCGGTCAGTGAGCCTTCTTCAAGGATGACGCCTTTCAGGCGGCGCCGGTCATATTCCAGCAGTTCCGCCGGGCCCAGGTTGCGCGCAATCAGGATCGTGTCATGGCGCAAGCCGGCTTGTGCGGCAGACCCCAATTGGCCGGAAACGATGCGGAGCAGGCGGTTCGCCATGTCTTCCAGATCATGCATCCGGTCTGCCAGCAAGGGATCGTCAATCTGGCGCATCCGCATGCGGGTGCGTTGCTGCACGCGTTCGATGGCGGCTTCGGCGGTCAGGCCGCTGTCGATGGCTTCGTTGATGCGCCGACGCCAGCCTTCATCATAGGCGAACATCTTATACATCTCGAGCACTTCACGATGTTCGCCCTCGACGCCGAATTCGGCTTCGCTCGCCATGCGCTCAATCTGCTCACGCATCTTGTCAAAGGCGGCATAAACGCGGTGACGCTCGGCCTCGGTATCTTCCGCAACAGTGTGCTCAATGGTGACGCGCGGCTGGTGGAACACGGCACGGCCCGAGGCCATGCCATCCACCAGTTTCAAGCCGGTCAGGCTGTGGGCGGATGTGTCTTGCACCTTTGAGCCGCGGCGCTCTTCATTGTCGATCAGCCCGGCATTGGCGATCAGTTCCGACAGCACCATGGCGACGGTCTGCAATGCCTCGATCTCTTCTTCGGCATATTTGCGCGGATCGACATGCTGCACGCAGACGACGCCAACGGCATCTTCCTTGCGGATGATGGGGACGCCGGCAAAGCTGTGAAACAGGTCTTCGCCCGTTTCCGGCTTATAGGCAAAATCCGGGTGGCTCGTGGCCTCATCAAGGTTGAGCGTCGATATCTGTTCAGCGATGGTGCCGACCAGACCTTCGCCCAGTGCCATCTTGGTGACGTGGACAGCTTCTTGCTTCAGGCCTTTGGTCGCGAAGAGTTCGAGCAATCCATCGCGCCGCAGATAGATGGAGCAGACTTCGCTCTGCAGAACATCGGCGATAATGCCGACCACGCGGTTGAGTTTGGCCTGCGCACTGGTCCGCGCTGCCATCACTTCGTGGAGACGGGTCAGAATTTCCCGGGACGCGGAAGCGGCACTGGCTGGCATTTTACTGCGCTAGCAGTTTGTTATCGCGGATGCCAATGCGAAGAAATCGTATGCGGCCATGGCCAGGCAAGGCCTCAACCGCCGTCGCCTTCCCTGTCTTCGGCATCGGCGTTCGGGTCCGGGGTTCCCGAAAGCCCGGGTGTGGCCGGACGCTTTGGAAACTTGCCGCCATTGCAGGCATAGATCATCGCCTGTTCGACCAGCGAGCCTGCGGCGACAGGTTCATATTTCAGGGCCACGTCGGCCCCAACCCAATCGTGCGATCTCCGGCCGTTCACGGTGCGCGCATAGGTCAATGTTGCAAGGGTGCGGCGTGCGCAGTCAAAGCTATAACGGACGCGCTCCACGCTGCCGCGGCCGGCACTGTTCCGCATTTCGACAAAGACCTGCATTACCGGAAAATCGCGCAGGCCAAAGACCGGTGCCGAGGGTTTCAGGCTGGTCACATCGACAAGGATCTGGCGGCCGCCTTCATTCTCCCCGAGGACGACCAGGGCCTGCCCAAAAGCGGGCGCTGCAAAACCTGCAAAGAACAGCGTGAGGGCAGCGCGCTTCATGCAGCGGCAGTCGCCTTGCCAGGCACGGGCACAGGGTTGCCCTTGGCCGCAGCCCGCTTGGCTCCCTTGGCCAGTTCCTTCTTCAGGGCACGGCAGTAATGATCAAAGTCGAGCTGGATCGTATGGCGGCGGGCGGCATAATATTGGCCGGTATAATAGTCCTCATCTGCGGCAATGATGCGCTGCATGTCGTCTTGGGCGGGCGGCAGATATTCACCCGCCAGATAGGCGCCGACCAATTTGGATTGCTGTTCGGCAAAGTTGACGAGTGTCGGCACGGGCTGGGCGAGCCCCATATAAAAGAGGTCGGGCACGCCCGGTTTCATGATGCGCTTATACAGTGGCGGCGGCCGGTTGTCGGTATCGGCGATCAGGCCGGGATCATCGAAGAACGGGAATTTGATGTCATAGCCCGTGGCCCAAACGATCACATCGATCTGCTCGCGGCTGCCATCGGAAAAGACGACGCCGTCGCCATCCAGCCGGTCGACACCGGGCTTCATGGTCAGGTCGCCGGAACCGGCGCGCAGGAGAAACTCACCAGAGACCGTGCCATGGCTTTCAAAGGGGGTGATTTCAGGTTCCGGCAGGCCATAGTCGCTCATCTTGCCAACCAGCCCGCGGATCATCTTTTCTCCCAGCTTTTGCCGCAGCCATTTGGGCATCCAGGCGGGTGCCGGATTCTTGTCGAGCGGCTGCCCGCGATAATACTTGGGGAAGACCCAAACCCCGCGCCGGGCGGAAACGAACAACTTGTCGGCAATGGGGCGCTGCGACAGTTCCGACGCGACATCCATTGCCGAATTGCCCATGCCGACGACGAGCACGCGCTTGCCGACGCAATTCACCGGTTCAAACGGGCTGCGGTAATTGTGCGAATGGATTTGCGGACCGGTGAAGGTGCCGGGGTATTCGGGGATGCGCGCGGCCCAATGATGGCCGTTCGCCACCACCAGCGCGTCATATTCGCGTACATCGCCGGTCGACAAGGTAATGGTCCAGCCGCCGCCGGATTTCCGCGCCGCCTTTTCCACCCGTGTGTTGAACCGGATGTGCTTCCTCAAGTCGAAATGGTCGACGTAATCATGAAAGTATTGGAGCAACTGCGCGTGGTGCGGATAGTCCGGCCAATGGTCCGGCACAGGGTAATCCTCAAAGGCCAGCCGCCATTTGGAGGTGTCGATATGCAGGCTTTTGTAGCAGGCCGACATGCCGTTGGGATTGTTGTAATACCAGTTGCCGCCGATGTTGTCGGAGGCCTCAAACATCTCAAACGGTATCCCGTAATCCTGAAGGCGTTTGGCAGTGGTAAAGCCGGAGCAACCGGCGCCGATGATGCAGACTGTGGGCATGTTCATGATGGCAGAATGGCGCCTGCGTTGCGGATTGCAACCCTCACAAGCATCAGCGGTCGGGCGTTGACCAGTCTGTGCGCGTCTTGCGACCGTGAATTTTGCGCAAGGCAAGCCCAAGGACGACGCCGCTTCCGATGGCCACAGTCAGGTCGGCCAATACCGTCAGTATCAGCGTCAGCAGAAGGAGGGCGAGTTCGTCCTTGGGTAAGGCCAGAAAGCTGCGCCAACGGTGCGGCTCCATCATGTTCCAGGCCGTCACCAGCAAGAGCGCGGCGAGCGCGGGCATGGCGAGCTGCCCTGCAAGGCCCGAAAAGGCCAGCATCACAATCAGGATGGTGAGTGCATGGATCAATCCTGCAACAGGTGTCTGTGCGCCGGCATTGATGTTGGTCGCGGTGCGGGCGATGGCCCCTGTTGCTGGCAGGCCGCCAAACAGAGCTGACCCGATATTGGCGAAGCCTTGTGCCAGCACCTCCGCATTGGGGCGGTGCGCGCCTTCGATCATCCGGTCGGCGACGATGGCAGACAGCAGCGATTCCACCCCGGCCAAGAAGGCGATTACGAAGGCCGAGGGAAGCAGTTCGATGACCCTTGCCATCGTCAGGGTGGGCATTGTTGGCATAGGAAGGCCAGCGGGCAACGCGCCATACCGTCCGCCAATCGTATCCACCGGCAAAATAACCGCCAGCGCCGATGTCAGGGCGACGGCCACGATCAGACCCGGAAAGCGCGGGGCCAAACGGCGGAAGCCGACGATCAAGCCAATTGTGGCGAGGCCTATCCCCAGGGCGGACGTGTTCAGAGTGGCACGGGCGTCCCAGAGGGCGGTCATTTTCGGCAGGAACTCGGACGGTAATTTGGTGATCCCAAGCCCAAGAAGATCCTTCAACTGGCTGGCCCCGATGATGATCCCGATGCCGATTGTGAAGCCGGATATGACGGGTTCCGGCACATGTTCGATCAGCGATCCAGCGCGCAACACCCCGGCGAGAACGAGGATGATGCCTGCCATCAGTGTCGCAAGAACAAGCCCGTCATAGCCATGTGTCGCAATGACGCCGTAAACGACAACAATGAACGCGCCGGTTGGCCCGCCAATCTGGACACGACTGCCGCCGAGCAATGAGATCAAGAGCCCGCCAATGATGGCCGTAACCAACCCCTTGGCAGGGTCTGTGCCCGAGGCGATGGCAATGGCGATGCTCAACGGGATCGCCACCATCGCCACTGTGACCCCGGCAACAGCATCCGCCCGGAAGGTGGCCGCGGTATAGCCGGGGAGCATCGAGAGGAGCTTTGGCTTCATGGCCAGACGCTAGGCCTAAACCCCTGACACGGATAGACTGTTCTGCCCAATGTTAGCGGATGAGGGTGCCGCCCTTGATCACGCCCGCCACCGTTTCCAGCACACGCACAGTCTTCAGCGGGTTGCCATCAACGGCAATCATGTCGCCATATTTGCCAACGGTGATGCTGCCCACATCCTTGTCGCGCATCATCACCTTGGCAGCGTCGAGGGTGGCGGCGCGGATCGCCTGCATGGGCGTCATGCCATAGCGGACCATATAGGCGAACTGGCGCGCGTTAAGGCCATGGGGGTAGACGCCGCTATCTGTCCCAAAAGCAATCGGCGCGCCCATGGCAACGCCTTTGCGGAACATCTCGCGCTGAATGTCCGTCGTCTCACGGTTCTTGCGCAGATATTCGGCAGGCCAGCCTTCCTTGGTGCCGACCTCCTCAATCCAGTCGCCATTATAGACATCCATGACGAGCCAGACACCTTTGGCTTTGGCGAGGGCCAAGCCTTCCTCATCAATGAGGCTGGCATGTTCGATGGAGCGGACGCCGGCGCGGATGGCGGCCTTAATGCCTTCGGCGCCGTGCGCATGGGCCGTCGCATAGCTGCCATGTTTGGTGGCAACCTCCACGGCGGCGCGCATCTGGTCTTCGGTTAATTCGGGCTGGCCCGGTTCGGTCCCAATGGCGAGGACCGCGCCGGTTGCGATCAGCTTGAGAAAGTCCGCCCCGCCCTTGAACAGGGCTTCGGCCTTGTCACGGGCTTCGGCGGTGTTGGTTACAACGCCAAAACGCATTTCGGGTGGCACGGTGCCGGGCGGCAGGCCGTTAATCTCTCCGCCACCACCGGGGATGGTGATGTAGGTGCCGACCACGGCCATGCGGGGGCCGGGGATCAATCCCTTATCGATGGCGTTGCGCAATTTGACGTCGGAGAAGACACGGAACGTCCCGACGTCGCGCGCCGTGGTGAACCCCGCCATCAATGTGTCGCGGGCATTTTTTGCGCCAATGAAAGCGCTCTCGGCCGGGCCGGTGGTGATGGGTTCGGCAATGTCTGCGCCTTGCCCGACATCGGCCAAATGGGTGTGCAGATCGATGAGACCGGGCAGGACGGTGTATTTGCGCCAGTCGACAACCGTTGCGCCTTTGGGCGCCGCGCCGCATTTGGCGATGGACGTGATCCGCTCATTGATGATGGTAACGCATTGGCCCTTGCGGACCGCGCCGGTCTCAACATCGATCAGTCGGCCCGTCTGGACATAGGTTGTGCCCGCCGCCGCGCCAGATGCCGCAAAGACACCTAGCAGCAGGGCGAGCGCAACTAACCTCATGCCTGTTCCAGCACCTTGCGGCCGGGACGCACCTGCATCTTGTGGCCTGGCTTTGTCATCAAGGACACGTCCTTCACAGTTTCCATAAAGACCCATTCATTGGTCGCGGCCTTGGGTGTCATGGACAGGTGCATATAGCCGCGGTTCGATGTGTCGACCCAGCGCAGTTCCTGCTTATTGTGTTCAAGGATGTCGCGCGCGATGCGCTTGGGGTCGACTCCAGCGGTGGCGGATTCCAGCCCCGGTGAGGAGACGCTCTGGCCGCCAAATTCGACGCCGGCCGGTCGGCCGCCTTCCGGCAAGTCAAACGCCCAGCCATTGTGACTGTCGCCGGAGACGACAATCAGGTTGAGATCATTCTTCTGGGCTGCTGCAAAAATGCGGTCGCGGGCGACAGGATAGCCACCCCAATTGTCAAAATTATACGGCAGGCCGGCTTTGCCTGCTGCAATGCCCTGCCGGGCGTAGTTTTTGCGGAAATCAGGTGTGTCGGGCGCAAACCAGTTGAGCGCTTCTTCCGGCGTATAGTTGTAGCCCATGTTGGTGCCGGACCCGAACACGGTCCATGTGGCCTTCTGCCGCGCAAATTGATGGAAAAGCCAGCTTTCCTGTTCAGTTCCCATCATCGTTGCGGCGGGATCTTTCCAGGCGCCATCGCGGAATTCGGCAAAGGCCTTTGCCGGATCAGGCGCGCGCATCATGTCCCCCGCCCAATTGGGCTTGGTCCGCGCGATCATCCTTGTGTCGGTGCGGAAATAGGTCGCCAGATCTCCAATCTCATAGGACTTCCAGGGCTGCTCGCCCACCGGCAGCCATTCACGCCACACCTGCATGGCGGCATTGCGACGGACCGACCAATCGCCTTCATCGGGTGTGTGGTTCTGTGCGCCGCCTTCCCAACTGTCATTGGCGCCTTCGTGATCGTCCGTATTTGGGATCATCGGGAAATTGGCATGGAGCGCCTGTAACTGCGGGTCGGCGCGATAGCTGGCGTAGCGCAGCCGATAATCGGCCAGAGTCAGAATTTCCCCGGCCGGGAAAATACGGGCCGCAAACTTGGCGCCGCCATCATATCCGCCGCGTGCATATTCATAGATGTAGTCACCCATGTGGAGGACAAGGTCGATGTCGTCGCGCGCGGCGGCATGGCCGTAAGCGTTAAACTCGCCAAAGCCGAGGTTGGAGCAGGAGAAAATGGCGATGTTGAATTTGGATGTTTTGCCAACCGGCAGGGTCTTGGTCCGGCCGATGGGGGAGATAGTGCCATCAGGCGCGATGAAGCGGAAGAAATAGGTGCGGCCCGGCTGCAAGCCGTCAACTGTGACCTTCACAGTATGGTCGCGCCAGGGGCCCGTCACCATCTGTCCACCGCTGACGATCTTCGCGAAATCGCGGCTCTCCGATACTTCGGCGCGCACCTTGGATGGGCTGCCGGTTGCACTGACATAGCGGGTCCATAACAGCATCGAGTCCGGCCCCGGCTCTCCCGAGGCCACATTGTGCGTAAAGCCGGTGAGGCCAAGCAAGGTCTGTGCAGCAAGGCGCCCGCCCGGCAGCATCAGGCCGCCAAGGCCAAAGCCCGCAGTTGCGATGAGCGCGCGGCGGTCGATGCGAAATGTCATGTGGTTCAATCCCCTAAGGCTTTGCCGCACCTTGCGACGATCCGTGCGGGCCGGTCAACATCCTGAACACCCCAATTGGTGCGAACGCTGACCCCGCGCCCATTCTTGTGCAAAATTGCTGTGGCATTGCGGTGACAGGACGAGATGCTGCCCCCGAAATTCGCGTCGCCCTAGTTGCGGAAGCTGGGGTCAATCCGGTCGAGCTTGCGGAGCAGTGCCGGCCAAGCGAGGTGATCAGCCACCATGCTCATGCCCGGGCCGTTCGACTGCTGCTCCACCTTTTCCGGCGTGCCCTGCGGGGGGTTGTAGAGCCCGTCGCGTCCGGCGCTCAGCATCTTCACCTGCGCTTCGCACGCACGCTCGAGGAAATAGAGGCGCAGGAAGCACTGGGCGACGGTTTCGCCGACCGTGAGCGTGCCATGATTGCGCAGGATCATCGCATTTTTGGTGCCCATGTCCTCGACCAGCCGCTCGCGCTCCTCAAGGTAAGTCGCGATGCCTTCATACTCATGATAGGCGACATCATGCTGCGCAATCATTGCCGTCTGCGTGTGCGGCAAGAGCCCATCAGCCATTGCGCTGACCGCCTGACCATGGGGCGTGTGGAGGTGCATGACGGCATGGGCATCTTCCCGCGCCATGTGCAGGGCGGAGTGGATGACGAAGCCTGCGGGATTGACGGGGTGCGTGGTCGGCACAACCGGCTGGCCTTCAACATCAATCTTGACGAGCGATGACGCGGTGATCTCTTCAAACATCATATCATAGGGATTGATGAGGAAGTGATGTTCCGGCCCCGGCACGCGCGCGGACAGGTGGGTGAAGATCAGATCATCCCAGCCATAAAGCGCGACAAGCCGGTAGGCGGCCGCAAGATCAACACGGACGGCCCATTCCTCTGCGCTGACGGCGCCACGGATATGATCGTCGTTCGCGACGTTGCTTTGCATGACTGAGGCCATTTTTTCTCTCCTGAACTGTTGGGGGCTTTATCCTGAGTCCACAGCCGGATGTAAAGCCATTGAGCCCTTCTCCGGGACTCAAGGGGCGGGCGCACGAGATGCCAGCTTCCGCTGGTGTGGCGATCAAGACGGCAGCAGCGCGGCCAACCAGCGTGCGGCAAGGGCGGTGGCTTCGTCCGGCGTGAAGGGCGCATTGCCCAAACTCAACTCCAGCCAAAGCCCGTCGACCAATGCGGTGAGAGCAATGGCTGTCAGCCGATGGTCGCTCCCCGGAGCATGGGCGTCGAGCAGGCGTTCCAGCGTGATCCGGTTTTCGGCGTAAATTTCATCATGCAAACGCGCGATCTTGGCGTCGGTGCGCGTCAGGCTCCAAAAGGCGAGCCATGTGGAGAGCAGGTCGGCATCGGCAATCGGCGGCGCAAAGCTGGCGGTGAGATAGGCGATGAGCCGCGCTTCGGGCGTTGGGTCCGCAGCTTCTACCGCGTCATTGAGCGCGGCCTGCACCTGCGCGCCGATGGCGCCATATGTGTCTGCCACCAGGTCATCAATGCCGGAAAAATAGTGC
>CAJBSR010000011.1 GCA_903958285.1 uncultured Sphingomonadales bacterium | reverse complement strand
TGGCTGTGAAGTCATGGTGTTCCACTCGTCAGGCGCTGGCGGCCCGACATTGGACGGGATTGCAGCAGAGCGGGACGTTGCACTCGTGCTTGATCTTTCCCTGACTGAAATCCTCGACCATATCCATGGCGGGTTAGCTGATTCCGGGCCTGACCGTGGCAAAGCGGCGATTGGTCGCGGCATTCCCGTGGTGTTCGCGCCGGGCAATTCGGACTTCATCATTTCCGGCCCGATTGAGGTTGCCGAGGTCCAGTTCCCGGGCAAGAAATATCATATTCACAACCCGGCGCTGACTGCGGTCCGCACCGATCTGGCCGACCTTAAGCCGCTGGCTGATCATCTGGCGGCGATGTTTGCGGATGCCAAGGGTCCGGTCAGCTTCTTCGTGCCGCTGAAGGGCTTTTCCAACCATGATAGCCCCTATGGACATATTCATGATCCGAGCATTCCGGGACCCTTTGCCGATTATGCAAAGACCGTGATGCCAGCCAATGTCGAATTCCGGACGATAGATGCGCATTTCAATGACGATGTCTTTGCCGATGTCATCATCGCCAAAGCGCGGGAGTTGCTCGCGAAATGAGCGTTGAACTGCCACTTTCGCCAGAAGATGTGAACGAGATTGCGACGATCCTCGATGGCTCCAGCTATGACCGGCTTGATATCCGGACAAGCCGTTTCCGTTTGCGTGTCGAGCGATCAGGGGAGGGTTGGTCACAGGAATGGTCGCTCGACGAGGCAGCAGAAGTTACCGTCGCCGCTGTCGTCAATGTGAACATTGCCGCTGTTGTTCCCGATGGGTTGGAGGGAGTGGCAGCGCCGTTGCCCGGCACATTCTATCACGCCCCGCAACCCGGTGCGCCGCCCTTTGTGGCGGTTGGGGATATTGTGGGGCCCGAGACCGTCATCGGTATCATCGAGACGATGAAGTTGATGAACCCCGTTCATGCAGGGTGCGCTGGCCGCGTTGTCGATGTCTGCGTCGACAATGCGACGATGGTCGATAGTGGCGCCATCTTGATGCACATTCAGCCGGCCTGACCATGATCCGAAGACTGTTCATCGCCAATCGCGGAGAGATTGCCTTCCGCGTCATCCGGACCGCGCGTCGGCTCGGCATGACGACCATTTTGGGCGCGTCCGAAGCAGACCTTTCCAGTTGGCCGGCAAGGGATGCGGATGAGGTGGTGTGCGTGGGGCCAAGCCCGTCCCCGCAATCCTATCTTTCGGTCGACGCGGTCATCGCGGCAGCCAAGGTGGCACGTGCCGATGCCATCCATCCCGGCTATGGTTTTCTCTCGGAGAATGCTGCTTTTGCGCGTGCTGCGGCCGCTGCGGGTATCATCTTCGTCGGGCCTGAGGTTTCCAGCCTTGAGGCGATGGGTGACAAGTTGATGGCTCGCAAGGTGGGAATTGAGGCCGGTTTACCGGTCGTCCCCGGTGGCGAGGCGGCGGACAAGGCACAGGCGCTGGAGCGTGCGACCGCGACCGGCTTTCCGGTTCTGTTGAAAGCCGTGTCAGGCGGCGGTGGTAAGGGCATGAAGCGCGTTGATCGCGTGGAAGATCTGGAAGCCTCCATCGATATGGCGATGGCAGAGGCGCAGGCCTCTTTTGGTGATCCGCGCATCTATGTGGAGCGGTTCATTGCCTCGGGCCGCCATGTTGAGGTTCAGGTGCTGGGGGATGGCGAAACGGCGATCCATCTCGGGACGCGCGACTGCTCCATCCAGCGGCGG
>CAJBSR010000010.1 GCA_903958285.1 uncultured Sphingomonadales bacterium | reverse complement strand
CGGCTCATGCCCGGCTTGCGCGCCACACCGGCGGTGACGATGATAACGTCTGCGCCCGCGATGTCGGCGTAGTCGTTCGTGCCCTTGATGTTGGTGTCAAAGCCTTCGACCGGGCCGCACTGGGCGAGGTCGAGCGCTTTGCCCTGCGGCATGCCTTCTGCGATGTCGAAAAGGACGATGTCGCCCAATTCCTTCTTTGCGGCGAGGTGGGCAAGTGTCCCACCGATCATGCCTGCACCGATGAGCGCGATCTTCTTACGAGCCATTGTCGTGTCCTTCCCGATTGGCCAAGTTTGGAATTGACGCCGCGCTTAAGCGGGTTTGGGGTCTCATGCAAACGCATAATGCCCCAAAGTTAAGACTTTTTCTGCAACTCATTCGCAATAGCTTTAAACTCTGTCCACGCGCCGACAATTCTTGATTTGCGATCAATCATTTCTGGTTTACCCTCAAACTATAACGGCCTCACGACAGGAAGTTGAAGGGAGACAGGATATCATGAAGGCACGGGCTCAATTGCAGATCGATATTGTGTCAGACGTTGTCTGCCCCTGGTGCGCCATCGGCTATGCCCAACTCGAGCGCGCAATCGGAAAACTCGGGGATCGGGTAGAGGTCGGCGTGCGTTGGCACCCCTTCCAGCTTGCTCCCTATCTGCCGCCAGAAGGCCAGAACGTCGCCGAGTACACCAAAGAACGCTATGGCGCGACGCCGGAGCAGTCGTCCTCCAGCCGCACGAGGATTACCGACGCGGGCAAAGAATTGGGACTGGAGTTCAATTTCTCCGCCAACAGCCGCATCTACAACACCCGCCGCGCGCATAAGCTGCTGACTTGGGCCGGCGAAGCTGGCGGGCAGACCGCGCTCAAAAAGGCGTTCTTCCACGCTTATTTCACCGAACAAAAGAATGTCAGCGATGACACCGTGCTGCTCGATGCGGTTGAGGCCGCCGGGCTTGACCGTGCCGCCGCAGCCGCCGCGCTTGAAGATCCCCGCTACGACGCCGTTGTCGATGCCGAACTCGCCCATTGGCTGGACCAGAACATCAGCGGCGTCCCCGCCTTCATCGTCAACGGGAAATACATGATCCCCGGTGCGCAGGATGCGGACACATTTGTGCGCGTGCTTGAAAAGGTGATGGAGAAGCAAGCGGCGTAGCTGGTCCGCCGCACCCCTACCCCGCCAGCGCCTTCACAATATCATGCCAATGATCGAGTTCGCCGTTGAAGCTCTTGACCGGGATGCGTTCATCCTTGCCATGCGCGCGCTCATCATCAGGTGAAATGATCCAGGCGCCTGATACACCGTAGACCGGGATACCGACCGAGCGGAAAAAGAGACCGTCCGTCGCGCCTGTCGACATTTGCGGCGTCAGATCCACGCCGGGATGGCGCTTACGGATGGAGTCCGTCACAGCCTTGATCACGTCAGGCCGCAAGGGTGATGGCGGAGACGGACGCGCCTCAGCAACCGGTTCCACGCTCACGCCGCTGCCCACCGTCTGCTGAAGTTCATCCTGCACGGCCTTCGCTTCCACGCCGGGGAAGATACGGCAGTTGACCATCGCCTTGGCCATCTGCGGCAAGGCGTTGTCGGCATGGCCTCCCTCCAGCCGCGTGGCGACACAGCGGGTGCGGGTTTGCGCGACTTCCAGCGGGCTGGCTTCAATGATGTCAGCAGCCTCGCCATCCTTTTCATTGGCGAGCCAACGGCGCATCGCATCGCCCAGAGGTCCCTGTTCCTGCTTCTGACGATATTGGAAATAGGCGCGCGTCGTTTCATTCAGGATCGGCGTGAAGCGATGG
>CAJBSR010000009.1 GCA_903958285.1 uncultured Sphingomonadales bacterium | reverse complement strand
TCCATCGACTATGACTTGCCGGCTGCGGCGGCTGTCTCCGGCCTGTCCCAATATGAATTGCTGACGCTGCTTGGCCGCCGTTTTGAGCGCATCTGGCGCTAAACCATGTTGCGCGGATGTTGCGCAATATTCCCAAATGTTGCAGTGCAATAGTCTGTGGTGCTATGCAGCATTTGTTCTTGGGATAGAAATGGAATCACATGGCTAAGGCAGGCGCGGGCGAAGGCCCGGTGACGATCAAAAAGTACGCGAACCGGCGGCTCTACAACACAGAAACGTCGAGCTACATCACGCTCGACAATCTGTCCCAGATGGTTCGTGACGGTCGTGATTTTCGTGTTGTCGATGCGAAGTCCAATGAAGACATTACCCATAACGTCCTCACCCAGATCATCATGGATGAAGAGGGCCGCGGCAAATCTATGCTGCCCGCCGGTTTCCTGCGTCAGTTGATCTCTCTTTATGGGGATTCCATGCAGTCCATGGTCCCGCAATATCTGGAAGCGTCGATGGATGCGTTTCAGCGCAACCAATCCCAGTTCCGCCAGATGTTGGAAGGCGCCTTTACGGGTGGACCATTTGAAGAACTTCATAAGCGCAACATGGCCATGTTTGAGGCCGCAGCCGGCATCCTGACACCGGGTGCGAAGAAGGAAGAGGCGGAACCCGCCAAGCCACAAACCAGCGCGCAGAAGGACGATGAAATCGCAGCGTTGAAGGCGCAGCTGGCATCGCTTCAGGCGAAGGTAGACAAGCTCGGTTAAGGCGGTAACAAAGGGCGCATGAAGAACGCCCTTTTCCTTTGCGCAGCGGCACTTGTCGCAGCCCCCGCCGCCGCCCAGTCGGGTGGTCCTGTCACCGTCATTCAGGCCGGTCGTCTGCTCGACAAGCCCGGTCAGGCCCCGCGCGGTCCATCTACGTTGATTGTGCGCGATGGCCGCATCGTTGAGATTCTGCCCGGCAAGGTCGATGGCCCCGCAGGCGCGAAGATTGTCGATCTGTCGGACAAGTTCGTTCTCCCCGGTTTGATCGACAGCCATGTCCACCTCGACTCGGATGCGGGTGGAAACGCAGCCTTCATGGAAGGCCTAACGAGCAGCGATGCCGTGACGGCCTATCGCACGCTGGGCAATGCCAAGAAGACGCTGATGGCAGGCTTCACCACGGTACGCAATTTGGGGGATGGCACAGGAGCCACGCTGGCGCTGCGCGATTTTGCGGCTTCGGGTGAAATATTGGCGCCGCGCATCGTGGATGCAGGCCGCTCCATCTCCACAACCAGCGGACATATGGATGGAACGCTCAGCCTTGGCGAAGATCTGCACAGCGCGATCAATCAGGAGAATCTGTGCGACGGTGTGGAAACCTGCCGCCACGCGATCCGGATGCAGATCCGGCGCGGTGTGGATGTCATCAAGATTGCGACCACCGGTGGCGTCAACAGCCGCATTGGCGCAGGCCTTGGCCGTCAGCTCTTTGATGATGAGGTGAAAGCGCTGGTCGACACCGCGCACCTCTACAAGAAGAAGGTCGCGGTCCACGCGCACGGCGATGACGGCATCAACGCGGCCCTCGCGGCAGGCGCGGACTCGATTGAACACGGCACGATGCTGACGGACGAAAGCATCAAGCTCTTCAAGAAAGCGGGCGCCTATTACGTCCCCACGCTCTCGACGGTGAATGGCTATATCGCGCGTCTGCAGGCCGATCCGAATGCCTATCCGCCCGACGTCCTCGCCAAGGTGAAATGGCGCATCGGCGTGACGGGGAAGAGCCTTGAAAAGGCCTATCCGGCGGGCGTGAAGATCGCCTTTGGAACGGACGCTGGTGTTTCAAAGCATGGCCGCAATGCGGATGAGTTTGAATTGATGGTGAAGCACGGCATGTCGCCCATGGCCGCCATTCAGGCAGCTACGGTGAACGCGGCTGACCTGCTCGGCGTCGCGGCAGATGTCGGCACGCTGGAACCGGGCAAGGCGGCGGACATCATCGCGGTCTCCGGTGATCCACTGAGCGACGTGACGGTGCTGAAGTCGGTGCGCTTCGTCATGAAGGGTGGGCAGGTCGCCAAGGATGAGCGGTGAACCACAAGGGGACGGTGACGGCCGTCCCCTTCGGTTGCGGGCGCTACTTAAGCGGCTTAACGAACTTTAGCGTCATCCGGTCAGATTCACCGATGGCGAGATATTTTGCCCGGTCCGTGTCACCCTCGGCAAGGCGGGGGGGCAGGGTCCAGACGCCCTTGGGATAATCCTTGGTGTCCTTGGGGTTGGCATTGATCTCTGATGATCCGGCGAACTTGAAGCCGGCCTGTTCGGCCAATTTGCGGACAGTGGACACCTTCAGATAGCCGCTCTGGCGCTCGCGTTCGTCGCTGGCGCCTTCGGGCAGGCGGTGGTCTTCAATGCCAAGCACGCCGCCGGGCTTCAGCATGGCGTAGAGTTCCTTGAAGGCCTCCACGCTGTAATCGGCATTGTCGCCCTTATAGCTGCCCATGCGCCAGTTATGGACGTTGCGGAAGGTGACGACCGCATCTGCTGTGCCGGGGGCGACGCCGGTGCCGCCGAGCAACGTGGGGAAGTTCGCCTTTTCAACCTTGCCATAGACATCAGGGTTGCTGGCGAGGAATTTGGTAATGCCTTCGGTCGCACGGCCTTCAGGGGCAGCGACGATCAGACGGCCCTTGTCCTTGGTGAAGGGGGCGAGGATTTCAGTATACCAGCCGCCGCCGGGCCAGATTTCAACGATGGTCTGCGTCGGCTTTAGCCCGAAAAAGGCCAAGGTTTCTGCAGGATGGCGGTATTGGTCGCGCAGCTTGTTAGCGTCGGAGCGGTTGGATGCTGCGACGGCCGCCTGAACGTCCTTGGACGGTTTGGCGGGGGCGGCAATTATCGGGCTGGCGAGAACGGCAATCGCTGCTACGGCGGCAACAGGAAACAGGGCTTTGGCGCGCATGGGGAATCCTCTCATGGGTTGTAAGGCCATGATGGGAATGGAATCGGACCATTGCAAGTGACGCTTTGGACAGGGTGCGCAATGACGCTGGGATTGGCAGCGCTTTCTGCTTGGGCAGACCGCAGGCGCGCCAACCGCAAAAACCTTGATGCAGTCGGGTTCATGCCCTGGCCGCTCATCATGATCTTGGCGATGATTGCGTCCGCAGTGTTTGCCGCCGTCGCGCTTCACGCGCGCTAAGCGTTAAAGGCAGGCGTCGAGGTACGCCTGATCGAAGCCGAACTGTCTGGCCTTGTCGAGCGTATAGGGCCGCAGACCCTGCGACCGATATTCGCCGATGATCTTGCCGTCGGCGCTTTCATCCAGAAATTCAAACTTGAAGAGTTCCTGCGTGATGATGACAGGCCCTTCCATCCCGATCACTTCGGTGATGTTGGTGACCCGGCGGGACCCATCGCGGAGACGCTTCACCTGAATGACAAGATCGACCGAGTCGGCGATCTGGCGGCTGATCGCTTCCTTGGGCATCTTGATGTCGCCCATCATCACCATGTTTTCCATACGGCCCAGGCATTCGCGCGGGGAGTTGGAGTGAAGCGTACACATGGAGCCATCATGGCCCGTGTTCATCGCGGCCAGCAGATCGAAGCATTCCGATCCACGAATTTCCCCCAGGATCACCCGGTCTGGTCGCATACGCAGCGAGTTTTTGACGAGATCGCGGATCGTGATTTCGCCCTGTCCTTCAAGGTTGGCCGGACGTGTTTCAAGCGGCAGCCAGTGCGGCTGCTGCAGGCGAAGTTCGGCGGCGTCTTCGATCGTCAGCACGCGCTCACCCGGATCGATCATCTTGGAGAGCGCGTTGAGCATCGTCGTTTTACCCGAACCGGTGCCGCCGGAGATGACGATGTTGAACCGGCAGGCCCCTGCGATTTTGAGGGCCGTCGCCATCT
Source organism: uncultured Sphingomonadales bacterium (assembly GCA_903958285.1). Lineage (GTDB taxonomy): Bacteria > Pseudomonadota > Alphaproteobacteria > Sphingomonadales > Sphingomonadaceae > Aquisediminimonas. The sequence continues at coordinate 277 of CAJBSR010000009.1, read as the reverse complement.
TTTCAGACATGGAGCCGCCTTTGGCCATCATATCGAGCGTGATCGGCTTGGCGGAGAATTTACGAATGGAGATCGCTGTGCCGCGCAGGGAGAGCGGAGGCACGATGACGTTCACGCGGCTACCGTCTTTCAAACGGGCGTCGGCGAGCGGCGAGGTTTGGTCGACCCGGCGCCCGACCGAGTTGCAGATGCGTTGGGCAATCTGAAAAAGATGGGCTTCATCACGGAATTGAATCGGCGCGATCTGCAGCTTGCCCTTCTTTTCGATGTAGGTCTG
>CAJBSR010000008.1 GCA_903958285.1 uncultured Sphingomonadales bacterium | reverse complement strand
GGCACCGTTGGCGGCTTCTGCGTCTCCAACCACCCGAAGTTTGAAGTGATGCGCCTCGTCTGCCGTCCTTATGTCTTCACAGCCGCCCTCCCGCCGAGCGTGATGGCAAGTTCGGCGACGTCGATCCGCAAGCTGATGCACGGCAGCAACAAGCGCGCGCATCTCTGGGAAAACTCAAAGACTCTGCACAAGGGTCTGCGGGATCTGGGCTTCAAGCTCGGCACCGAAACACCCCAGTCAGCAATCATCGCTGTCATCATGCCCGATCTCGAACGCGGCGCGATGATGTGGGCAACGCTGCTCGAAAACGGGCTTTATGTGAACCTCGCCCGCCCGCCCGCAACGCCAGCTGGCATGACGCTGCTGCGCTGCTCGCTATGCGCGGAACACACGGCGGAACAGGTCTCGGATATTCTGAAGCGGTTCGAGATCGCCGGTCGGGCGACAGGAATTCTCTCTTAATGATCCTCGTCGTCGATGACGACGCCCGCATCCGCACCGCCACGGCGGGCGCACTTTCCGCCATGGGGCATGAGGTGCTGTCGGCCTCCGACGGCACTGAGGCGCTGACCATTTGCAGCAGCCGCAATGACATTCAGCTCGTCGTCACCGATGTGCTGATGCCGGGCATGCGCGGCCCGGATTTCATCGCTCGCGTCCATGCCGACCGCCCGGAACTGCGCGTCATTTATATGAGCGGCGACATTGGCGACACACCCCCCGAAGCCTTTGGCGGCTGGCCGCTACTGCCCAAACCGTTCACGGCAGCGAGCTTGTCGGAAGTCGTCGGGCAGGCACTGTCGGGATAATTCGACTCGCGCTGAGTGTGACATCTTACACTCCGTTTGCCCTGAGCCTGTCGAAGGGCCGTCCTTCCACTTTTGGGTGAACAGCAAAAGGACAGTGCTTCGACAAGCTCAGCACAAACGGTGTTAGACTGGCTCCGGGGGCACTCTACCCAAAAATCCGCCCGAAGAAGCTGCGATCCGACAGCACTTCCTGCGCGCAATTATGCCCCGGAGCACCCGTGACGCCGCCGCCCGGATGCGACCCGGCCCCGCACATATAGAGACCATCCACTGGCCCACGATAGGCGCCGTGCCCGAGCATCGGCCGTGCCGACCAGAGCTGATCGAGCGACATGTTGCCGTGCATGATGTCGCCGCCAGCAAGGTTGAACTTTCGCTCCAGCCCCTTGGGCGATAGGATCTGCTGCCCCAAGATGGAGGCGCGGAAGCCGGGTGCGTGCGCTTCGACGGTGTCGATGATCGTATCGGCCGCCTTGCCCTCTTCCAGATCCCAATCCCGGCCATCGGGCAGGACCGGCGCGAACTGCTGGCAGAAGAGCGAGGCGACGTGCTGGCTCGGAGGGGCAAGGCTGTCATCGACGGTCGACGGGATGAGCATTTCGACAATCGGCTTCTTGGACCAGCCATAGGCCTTTGCGTCGATGAACGCCTGATCCATGTAATCGAGCGTCGGCGCGATGATGATACCTGACTGGTGGTGCTCGCCCGGTTCGGGCAGGCAAGTGAACTTCGGCAGTTCAGACAGCGCGACGTTCATGCGGAACGTGCCGGAGCCAACCTTGAAGCCCTTCATGCGGCGCTTGAATTCAGGTGCCAGATCGCCTTCGTCAAACATCTGGTCGTAGAGGATTTTGGGACCGACATTGGAGATAACGCGGTCGGCAATGACCTCTTCCCCGCCAACAAGCTTCACGCCTGCCGCCTTGCCGCCATTGACGAGCACGCGTGCGACCGGCGCTTCAAGGCTGATCTCAACCCCCAAAGCCGTCACGACGCGCGCCATGGCCTGTGTGATTGCGCCCATGCCGCCGATGCTGTGGCCCCAGGCGCCCTTCTTCCCGTTCACTTCGCCAAAGACATGGTGGAGGAGCACATAGGCACTGCCCGGCGTATCGGGAGAGGCATAGTTGCCGACCACCGCATCAAAGCCGAACGCGGCCTTCACCGCTTCGCTTTCAAACCAGCTGTCGAGCAAGGTGCGCGCCGACTTGGTGAACAGGTCCAGCACATCGCGCTGCCGTTCGAGCGAGAGACCCGCCAGCTTGCGCCCCTGCAGGGCGGCGTCGATCAACGTCTTGATCCCACCGCCAAGGTTCGGAGGTGTTTTCATCGCGAGATCACGCAGTACGTCGGCCACCACTTCCAGCGAGTCATAGTAAGCCGGCAGCACATCGGCATCATGCTTGGAGAAGCGCCGGAACTCTTCCTGCGTCCGCTCCAGCCCGCCGCCAAGCTTCAGATACCCACCATCTTCCTGCGGCAGGAAGTTGGAGATTGGCCGTTCAATGACGCGATAGCCTTCGGCCTCCAGCTTCATGTCGCGGATGACCTGCGGTTGCAGCAGGCTGACCGTGTAGCTGGCGACCGAGTTGCGGAAACCGGGATGGAATTCTTCCGTCACCGCCGCCCCGCCGACAATATCGCGGCGCTCGACAATGCGGACCTTCAACCCGGCCTGAGCAAGGTAGAACGCGCAGACAAGGCCATTATGGCCCGCGCCGATGATGACGGCATCATATTTCTTGGTCATTTTTTCTACTCCGTCCGATTGTTCCCGCCACCGTTTGCCCTGAGCCTGTCGAAGGGCCGTTCTTTTGTTCTTCACCGCAAGGAAAGAAGTACGGGGCTTCGACAAGCTCAGCCCAAACGGGCACGTGTTGTTCTATTTATGGCTCCACCCGGCAGGCGGTTGCTGTTCCAGCCGGGCTTCGGGAATAATCTCCCGCATTTTGCGGCAGAAGCTTTTTAGGCAGACTTCCTTGTCCGACAGTGGCCCCATGGAGAAGGTCTTGCTCGCCATCCCGTCCTGCACGCGGGTGATGAGGGCGGTGTCCTCGGCATTGACCTGCCGGTTGATCCGCCAGTTCAGATACCGCGCAGCGCGCATCTCCCTGCGGTCATCCGGCAAGACATAGCTGATCTCGCGGATGACACAGCTGGTGGGGCCGGTGGGCAGCCACTGCATGAAGTCAATCTGATCGGGATAGATATCGAACGCGACCGTCGGCCAAAGCTTGAAATAGAGCCAGTGCCGCTGGCTCGCATCAGGCAGATGCGGCACGGGCGGCAGAAGCTTTTGGTAGAGCCGCTCCGACCAATTGGACGACGGACGATCTTCCATATCGCCCCACATCCGGTCGACATGCGGCTGCGCCTCCACGCCATAGCTTTTGCCGAACAGGCGCGTCAGGCCGGGATGTGACACAGGGATGTGCAGACCGTCTGAATAATTGTCGCCGACATTCTTCCAGTTCACGCTCCGCGGACGCATCGTTACGCGGCCCAGCGCCTCCAGTTTCTCAAACTGATAGGGGGCGACCATTGCTTCATAGGGTGCCATCATCTCCGCCACAGAGGGCCCGCCGCTTTCCAGGCGGACGAAGATAAAGCCGCGCCAGATTTCGATATCGACGGGCACGAGCCCTGCCTTGTCCTTATCGAGCGCGGGGTAAGTCGCGCTGTCGGGCACGCCCGTCAGGCGACCGTCAAGTTCATAGGTCCAGGCATGATAGGGGCAGATGAGCTTCTTCGCGCAGCCCGACGATCCATCAACCAGTCGGCTCCCCCGGTGGCGGCAGACATTGGTGAAGGCGCGCACTTGGCTGTCGGCCCCGCGCACAACAAGGACGCTTTCGCCGATATAATCAAGGCTGTGCCAATCCCCCGCATTGGGCACGTCGCTGACATGGCACACGACCTGCCAGCCACGCCGGAAGATGCGATCCACCTCAAGCGCTGCGAACTCGGGATCATGATAGGTCCAAGCGGGCAGACTCCAGCCGTCCAGATCATC
>CAJBSR010000007.1 GCA_903958285.1 uncultured Sphingomonadales bacterium | reverse complement strand
GAAATGGTCTAAGTGGTCACGCACAGCGTTCTCAACCAGTCGGGCCGCTTCTGGTGAGGTGAGCCGGTCCTTGGTCTGGCTTTGGAATTGGGGTTCCCGGATGAACACCGAAAGCATCACTTCCGAACCGGTGATGATGTCTTCTGCCTGAAGCCCTTCGGCCTTTTTCTGGCCGACAAGTGCTCCAAACGCCCGGATTCCCTTCACGATGGCCGCGCGAAGCCCTGCTTCATGCGTGCCGCCATCGGGTGTCGGGATGGTGTTGCAATAATAGCTGTAGCTGCCTTCAGACCAAAGCGGCCAAGACACGGCCCATTCGACGCGACCCTGTTCTTCAGGAAAGTCCTGATTACCTGCGAAGAAGTCTGCCGTGACGCATTCGCGGTCCCCCACTTGCTCGCGCAGATGGTCGGCAAGGCCTCCGGGGAACTGGAAAACGGCTTCGGTCGGTGTGTCATCGGAGATGAGTTCAGCCGCGCATTTCCAGCGGATTTCGACGCCGGCAAAGAGATAGGCCTTGGAACGGGCGAGCCGGAACAGGCGCGCCGGCTTAAAATTCATCTCACCGAAGATTTCGGTGTCAGGAGTGAAAGCAACGCTCGTCCCGCGACGATTGTTGACAGGCCCAAGCTTTTCGATCGGCCCAAGCGTCAGGCCTCTGGAAAAGCGCTGTCGGAACAATTCCTTATTCCGTGCGACCTCAACCACCGTATCGCTCGACAATGCATTGACGACCGAGACGCCAACGCCATGCAGACCACCGGACGTGGCATAGGCTTTGCCATTGAACTTGCCGCCCGAATGGAGCGTAGAAAGGATGACTTCCAGCGCCGATTTGTCGGGAAACTTGGGGTGAGGATCTACAGGGATGCCGCGGCCATTGTCTGTAATGGTCAGGCGGTTGCCCGGTTCCAGCAGGATTTCGATGCGGTTTGCGTGCCCGGCAACGGCTTCATCCATCGCATTGTCGAGCACTTCGGCTGCAAGATGATGGAAGGCGCGCTCATCGGTCCCGCCGATGTACATGCCGGGGCGACGCCGAACCGGTTCAAGGCCTTCAAGGACCTCGATCGACGATGCGTCGTAATTCCCAGGGACAGCGGACGTGGACGCAAACAGATCGTCGGACATGACGCCGCTATAGTGTGCCGCGAGTCACCCGCGCAAGTGCGTCGTGTGACTTATCCCCCGCTGGGTTTTGCTCCCGGAACGGCGAAGGGAAGGGGCTTACGGTCGCGACGCGGCATTTGCGCCTGATAGGCCAAGCCGCAATGGTCGACGCAATAGGGAAAACCGGGGTTCACCTTGGTACCGCAAAAATGGAAATCGGGCTCGCCGGGATGGCCCAACGGCCATTTGCAAATCCGGTCATTGAGATCGAGCAAAGATGTCTTGTCCGCAATTTCGGGGCTTGGGCGCGCAGGCACCAAGCGACGCGGCGGCGCGGGTGGCGGTGGGGAGCTCTGTTCACCCGGGTTCTGACGCACAAATCCGCCGGGGCCGATGGACCGGATCGTCGGCGGCATTTGGTCTGGATTGGTTGAGCGCGGGGCAGATGGCATGGCTGGCGCTGCTGCCGGACGGACAGGAGCGGGCTGGGCCTTTGCAACAGGCGCGGCAACGGGTGCTGCTGCGGGTGTCGGTTTCGCCCTTGGAGTCGCCGGCTTGCGCGCGGGGGCATCTTCGCCGTCATGGGCCTTTACAGGCGATGGACGCGATTGCAGGCCAAGACGGTGCGCCTTGCCGATAACGGCATTGCGGCTCACGCCACCAAGTTCTTCTGCAATCTGGGATGCTGTCATCCCCTTGGTCCACATCGTTCTCAATTGTTCGATGCGTTCGTCGGTCCAGGACATTTGTTCACCACTTCAACCAAATAGGACTGTGCGCCACCCTTGCGGCAATCGGCTGCAGCCGATAGGCGATTGGGCAATGAACAGCGAGTCCGAAATTTTCATCCGCAGCGAACCCGGCGTCCCGTCGATTAGATCGGTCAACTGGGGAGGGCTGCAAGCTCTCTATGTGAAGGAGGTGCGCCGATTTTTCAAGGTGCAGCTCCAAACCATCTGGGCACCTGCGCTCACGACCATGCTTTATCTGGTCATCTTCACCGTTGCTCTTGGTGGTGTGAAGCGTGAGGTGCTGGGCGCGCCTTTCGCGGATTTCCTAGCGCCGGGCCTCATCATCATGGGGATGATGCAGAATGCTTTTGCCAATTCCAGCTTCTCATTGCTGGTCGGTAAAATTCAGGGAACAATTGTCGATTATCTGATGCCGCCGCTCTCGACAGCCGAAGTTCTCTTCGGTTTGGCAGGGGCTGCGGTCACGCGCGCCGTGTTTGTTGGATTTGCGATCTGGCTTGCCATGCTGGTCTGGCCGGGCGTCCATGTGGGGCCAAAGCACATCTGGGCCATCGCTTTGTTTGGCCTGCTCGGATCATCAATGCTGGCGTTCTTGGGTGTTCTGACGTCGATATGGGCTGAAAAGTTCGATCATGCTGCCGCCGTGACCAACTTTGTTGTGGCGCCCCTCGCGCTGCTTTCAGGCACGTTCTATTCGGTAGACAAGCTGGCGCCGACATTCGCGGCGATCAGCCATGCCAATCCCTTCCACTATGCGATTTCCGGGTTCCGATACGGTTTCATCGGTGAGGCGGACATACCCCTTGGGTTTGGGATTGTCCTCCTGCTCGGGATCAACGTCGCCTTGGCGGTACTTTGCTACGTGCTGCTCAAGACGGGCTGGAAAATCAAAAGCTGAGAGGTGACGCCGGGGGTTGTCCGCGCATTTCTCCCTCTATATAAGCCTGTTTCGCTTGAAGGCGGCCCCAATAGGCCGCCTTTTTGTATTGCGGTTGAACAGGAGGCAGCAGCCATGACGATCACGCCCTTGATGCCGGTCTATCCCCGGTGCGGTTTCCGCCCTGTGAAAGGGGAAGGGGCCTATCTCATCAGTGAGGATGGTCGTCGCGCGCTAGATTTCGCCAGCGGCATCGCGGTCAACTTGCTCGGCCACGGCCATCCGCATTTGACCAAGGCGATTGCAGATCAGGCCGCGACGTTGATGCACGTGTCCAACCTATATGGCAGCCCACAGGGTGAAGCCTTTGCGCAGCGTCTGGTCGACAATACGTTCGCCGATACGCTGTTCATGACCAATTCCGGCGCGGAAGCGGTTGAATGTGCGATTAAGACTGCGCGTCGCTATCACCATGCCAAGGGAAATCCCCACAAGAACGTGCTCATCACGTTCAAGAACGCGTTCCACGGCCGCACAATGGCAACGATTTCGGCAACGGATCAGGAAAAGCTGCGCGACGGCTTTGCCCCGTTGCTCGAAGGCTTTGTCGTCGTGCCGTTTGATGATCTTGAGGCGGCGCTTGCCGCTGTTGACGAGAATACGGCAGGTTTTCTCGTGGAGCCGATACAGGGCGAGGGCGGTATCCGCCCAGCAAGCCCTGCCTTCCTTCAGGGCCTTCGCGATGTTTGCGATGAGAAGGACCTGATGCTGGTGTTCGACGAAGTTCAGTGCGGTGTCGCGCGGACCGGATCGCTCTATGCATATGAACAATATGGCATCATCCCCGACATCTTGGCCTCGGCCAAGGGGATCGGTGGCGGTTTCCCAATGGGTGCATGCCTCGCGACAGAAAAGGCGGCTGCCGGCATGGTCGCGGGAACACATGGCAGCACCTATGGCGGCAACCCGCTGGCCTGTGCCGCTGGGATGGCTGTGCTCGACGTCATTTTGGAACCGGGCTTTCTGGAACAGGTGCGCGCAACGGGTGACCGCCTGCGTGCAAGCCTTGAACAGTTGATCCCCAACCATGATCAACTGTTTGACAGCGTTCGGGGCATGGGCTTGATGCTCGGCCTGAAGCTCAAGCATGATAGCCGCGCCTTTGTGGCGCATTTGCGCGACAATCACGGTCTTCTGGCCGTGGCAGCTGGCGACAATGTCGTCCGTATTTTGCCGCCGCTGAATATTGATGAAAGCCACATTGCGGAGTGCATCGAAAAGCTCTCTGCCGGAGCGGCCAGCTTTGCGCTGCCGAACGCGGCGTGACGCGGCACTTCCTCAACCTGTCTGATGCAGGCGGGGATGCCATTGCGGCGATCCTGAATGACGCGCTGGACCGGAAGGCCGCGCGCAAAGGTTGGCCGAAAGGGCGTCCGGATTCGGATGCCCCGCTGAAAGATCATACGTTGGGCATGATCTTTGAGAAGAATTCGACCCGCACCCGGGTGAGCTTTGAAATGGCGATGCGGCAGCTTGGCGGTGATGCCATGTTCATGGCGGCGGGCCAGATGCAGCTTGGGCGCGGAGAAACGGTTGCGGACACCTCGCGGGTTCTCTCACGTATGGTCGACGCCATTGTTATCCGCACGGACGACCATGCCAAGATCGAAGACCTGGCCGCGCACGCCGACGTGCCTGTGATTAACGGGCTGACGGATCTTTCGCACCCCTGCCAAATCGTGGCCGATTTGCTGACGCTTCTGGAGCATGGAAAGGCACTTCCCGGCTTGGAAGTGGCTTGGCTGGGGGACGGAAACAACG
>CAJBSR010000006.1 GCA_903958285.1 uncultured Sphingomonadales bacterium | reverse complement strand
GTGCCTTCAAAGCGCATGGACATTTCCTTTGACGTAAACGGCAATCTGTCAAAGGCGATAAGCAGGGCGCGCGGCTCGTGCAAGCCGGTAAATCTTAGATCACCCTGTTAGATGTCTCAGTATTCGCCGCGCGCGACCTGTCGCGATTCGAGTAGATCCCAAAGACCGCGATGTTGGGCGAGCAATTGCTGCGCGCCGAAGCTGAGGGCGCGTTCTGATGCAGGTGCAGTCGCAATTGCGCGGATTGCAGCGGCCGTCTCGTCCAGTTCGGGGAGCGTGCAGCGCGGCGGGATGAGGCCAAATCGTTCAGCCGCGCGGTCCATAACCACGCGAATCGCTGTCCAATCGAGAATGAGGGCGGCTGCCGCTCCAAAGGCGCAGCCAAGCCGATCGGAATGCGAGAGCATTTCCATGGCGTGGTGCTGGCCTGTCAGGGCCGATTCACATTCAGCCTGTCCTGGCGTGCTGGGCGTCGGCCCGACCGCGACGACGAGTTTGGTGAGATAGGAGCGCTCCTGATCAAAGCCGTCTACGGCGGCTTCGAACCAGCCTTTTGTTTCGCTATTTGGCGTCTTCAAGAGGGCAGAGGCAACAATGCCCGGATGCCGACCGTGAAGATAACCGAAGTGGTGGATAACGTCGGCAAGATTGCGTGTCGCATGGCGACCCCGCAAGAGCTCGTCTCCGCCGGCATATTTATGCGCGGCTGATCCGTCCTGTGCGGCAAGCGCGATGATGACTGCAGGCAGCCCTCTCGTCGCTTTATCTTCCATCGCTCTGGATGCCATGTTGACCTCTCACCGTTCCCGACATGACTTGCCGAAAACCCCTGTGGATCGAGGTCTCTATACGAACGGCGTAAAGGTATCGTTTATGCGCAGCCATTTTTTAAGAACGCTGCGCGGGGGCTTTGGTCGCATGGGCATTGCAAATAGCTTTGGCCCAAATGCGTTGCGCCCGGGCCGTTTCCGGCCCGGGCGCATTGCGTGACGAATAGAAACTCGCCCGCCCCCATTTTATGTCGTCTCTGTCGGTCAGCTTTTTGCCGTCCTTACAGAGTCTCCCCGAACCATTGACCACAGCCATGTTCAGTGAGGGTGGGCTATCGGATCAGCGTGCTGTTGTCATTGCATTGATGTACCACTGAAACCGATTTGAAGTGTCCTGTGTTGAATCCGCAACAGGTGTCCAGACCATTGCCAGCGCTGCCTGCGAACTCTAGACCGCGTACCGATGCTTCTGACCCGCTATGAGCGCTTCATCGCCAAACGATATCTGCTGCCCGGCAAGGGAGATGGGTTCATCTTTCTGGTGGCCTCGATCAGCCTTGTCGCCGTCATGCTGGGCGTTGCCGCGCTTATCATCGTCATGAGCGTCATGAACGGCTTTCGGGCAGAGCTGTTTGACAAGATTGTGGGCCTGAATGGGCATGCCGTCGTCCAAGGCTATGATGGAAAGCTCAAGGGCTGGCAGGACATTGTTGAACAGGCGCGGGCGACGCCCGGCGTCAAATCTGCAACGCCCCTGATCGAACAGCCGTTGATGGCGAGCTTTAACGGCCGCGTTCAGGGCATCCTCCTGCGCGGCATGCGGGTGTCGGATATCCGGTCCAACCAATTGCTCAAAACCAATGTGCTGGCAGGTTCGATTGATGAATTGTCGCCCGGCAGTGGCAACGTCGCCATCGGTGCGCGCTTGGCAGAGGCGCTCGGCGCTCAGGTTGGCAGCACGATCAGCCTCGTATCTCCTGACGGTCAATCGACACCTTTTGGGTCCGTGCCTCGCATCGTCGCTTATCGGGTGGCCGCCATTTTTGAGGTAGGCATCTATGATTACGACAAGGCCTTCGTGGTCATGCCCATTGAAGATGCGCAATCCTTCCTTTTGCTGGGGGATGCTGTGGGCATGGTGGAAATTGACACCGTCGATGCGGACCGCGTGGGGGACATTCTCGCTCCCCTTGTCCCCAAAGTCCGCGACCGCGGGGTCATCAATGACTGGCGCAGCATGAACGCGTCCCTGTTCGAGGCGCTAGCCGTCGACCGTGTGGTGTCGTTCGTGGTCCTGTCGATCATCATTCTGGTCGCTTCATTCAACATCCTATCGTCGCTGATCATGCTCGTTCGGGCCAAAACCCGAGACATTGCAATCCTGCGGACGATGGGTGCCTCACGCAGCGGTATATTGCGTATCTTCATGACGGTCGGGACGACCATCGGCGCGCTGGGCACAGTGGCGGGTGTCATTCTCGGCTTTATCTTTCTTCTGTTCCGCCAAAGCGTGGTCAACGGCATCCAGTTTCTAACCGGGCAGAATTTGTGGGACCCGCAGATCCGCTATCTGACGGAGCTGCCGTCAAAGGTTGATCCGCTCGAGATTCTGGGCATCACCATCATGGCTTTTATCTTCAGCTTTCTGGCCACGCTTTATCCGGCCTTCAAAGCGGCCAGTACCGATCCTGTGCAGGTGCTGCGCTATGAATAGCATGGTTGAAGTTTCCGGACTGAAGCGCACCTTCGTGCAGGC
>CAJBSR010000005.1 GCA_903958285.1 uncultured Sphingomonadales bacterium | reverse complement strand
ATCTGGATCGGCCTCGGTTCGATCCTTGCCTGGTTCATGCCCTCGGCAGGGCCTTGCTTCTACAATGACTATGTCGGCCCGCAGGCGAGCTTTGCAGAATTGGGCCGACAGCTGGAGTCCGTCCGCGCGCTCTATGGGCCGGATGCGCTGGGCTCCCTTATGGCGCAGGCGCATTTGCGCTTTGCCTTTGGCAATCCGGAACTGATCGTCGGTGGCGGCATCTCGGCGATGCCCTCTGTGCACAATGGACTGTCGGCGCTGTTTGCCGTTGCCGGGTTTTCGATCAACCGCAAGCTCGGCTGGGCGCTGTCGGCCTATGCGTTGGTCATCTGGATCGGCTCGATCCATCTGGGCTGGCACTATGCCGTGGATGGACTTGTCTCAATCGCGCTCACCATTGTGATCTGGAAAGGGATGGGCAAGCTCGCTGACCGTCTCGAACGTCCGATCTTTGCGGCCCGAAACAGAGGCTTCTCGCCCGCCGCTGCCTGATCACCGCGCGCACCAGATTGCGCGCGCACCCGAAGCCGCTATGACCGCGGCATGACGGGACACAGGCCTTGGTGGGAGCATCGCGCAGTTCTGGCGCTGCTCATCCTCCTATCCGGCGCGCCCCTTTGGTGGCCCGCCTTTCCCCCGCTTACCGATTTGCCGGGTCATATGGGGCGCTATGCCGTCCAGTTAGATGCGGGCAATTCCAATGCTCTGTCGCAATTTTATGCGTTCGACTGGCATATGATCGGCAATCTCGGCGTAGACGTGCTCGTCCAGTTGCTTGGCCCGTGGTTGGGCGTGGAGGCGACGACCAAGGCCATCGTCATCGCCATCCCAATGCTGACAGCGGCAGGCTTTCTCGCCGTTGCCCGCGAAGTGCATGGCCGCATTCCGCCCACGGCGATGTTCGCACTGCCATTGGCCTATAACTATGCCTTTAATTGGGGCTTTGTGAACTTTGCGCTGTCGATGGCGCTGGCGTTTTTGGCCTTTGCCTTGTGGCTGCGGATGGCGCGGGCGGGGTCGCTGTGGCTGAGGGCGGGCCTTTTTGCCGCGTTCTCGCTGATGTTGTGGACGGCGCACATCTTTGGTTGGGCATTATTCTGCGTCCTCGCTTTCAGCGCAGAGGTGGTTCGGCAATGGGATGCAGGGCGGCGCTGGTTTGCAGTGCCTTTGATTGCGGGCGTGAACTGCCTGCCATTTGCGCTGCCGCTGCTGCCCATGGCGATGACCTTTGGGGAGGGTGGCGCAGGTGGCCAACCCTTTGGCCACACATGGTTCAACTGGTCGCTGAAAGAGCGCTGGGTGATGAGCATCTTGCGCGACCGCTGGGAAGCGCTCGACGTAGCGAGCGTGGCTCTGCTCGGGCTGGTTATCTTGGGCGGGCTGATCGCTTGGGGCGTTCGGAGGCGCAGGCCTGATGGTCTGCTGCTGATCCTTGCCGCGACGACCATGGCAGCGCTGTTCATCCTGATGCCCTTCGCGCTACTCGGATCCGCTTATGCCGATATGCGGCTTGCCCCCTTCGTGCTGGCGACGGCGTTGCTGGCCCTAGGGACGCCGCAGCGCGGCGCGCGCTGGATCGCTGTTGCGGCCGTTCTTTTCTTCGGCGTCCGCACTGTGGCGACCTTCTGGAGCGCTCACAGCTATGATCAGAGCTACCGGCAGGAACTGGCTGCCCTCCGCTACATCCCCAACGGCGCGCGCGTGCTGGCGCTGGTTGGTAAGCCGTGTGGCATCCCATGGGCCGTCCACAGGCTCGATCATCTGCCGAGCATGGCCATCGTCCGCAGACATGGCTTCACCAATGATCAATGGCAGGCATCTGGCGCGCAGTTGTTGACGGTGCGCTACAAGGCGGCAGCGCCCTTCTTGGCGGACCCGTCGCAGTTCGTAACGGTCTCTGCCTGTGCCCGGCGGGAGCGCATGGCCTATCCGCAGGCGATAGCCACCTTCCCGCGTGCAGCGTTCGACTATGTCTGGGTGATCCAGCAGCCGGATGAAGCCGCCGATGACCGAGGCCTCCAGCCCGTTTGGCGATCAGGCCGAAGCGCGCTCTACCGCGTTACGAGAGAATAGCGACGATCGAGACGCCTGCGGGCAAAGGCACGCGCCCGACAAGGTGTGTTTCCAGCCCGAAGATGCGCGTCAGGATGGCGTTGACCGGAGCCGACGGCATCTGATCATCGCTCGTCTGCTTGCCCATCGCCTTGCCGATGATCCGTGCGACGGCAGCGACCGGGAAGAGCAGACTGTTGAAATGGCTGATGAGGTGAACCTTCAGCCCCGCCTTGGTCGCGACGGCCTTCAGGCTGTCCAGCGTATAGCGGCGGTGATGAT
>CAJBSR010000004.1 GCA_903958285.1 uncultured Sphingomonadales bacterium | reverse complement strand
GTGCATTGATGGAAGCCTGCCCCGTGCGTCGTTTTGATAGGCCGGCGCAAACACTGACCATATCGGCCAAATGTGGTCGGGTTCGGTTCGCGGGATAGCGCATTGCGCCGTCCGGTATCGCCATTCCGCGCGCGGCATAAACAGGTATCACCGGATCAGTGGCCCGAACCGCGTTACAACTGCGGCGAGCTCCATGTCGACTCGCGCGTTTCCCTTTGCAGTCCGCAGGCCGGCAATATACGCCTTTGGGGCACGGCCGCATCCGGCAGGCAGCGAGCTGCAAGAACGCGTGATCGTGATTAATTGGGGCATTCTGGGCGCACGCGGGCCGGATAGTGCCGATCCGACATCCGCTGGCCCCGGTCCTGTTGTTCGCTAGGCCGGATCGAGGAAGGCGAAGCTCACGCTGGCGGGATCGATCGCATCGGACACGTCCATTTGCTCCCGATTGGCCATCAAAGCACCTAATAGCGCGCCTGGCCCAGCTCCATCAACCTGATACAGCCCCTTGAATTCGCCCGTCTGGCTTCCATCAGCCGCAACGCCGACATAAAGCTGGCCCTCAATGAAGCCTGGAACGGACAACACGTCTTGTATGTGGCGATCCTTATACCACGCGGCATATTCTTCTTCCCGGCCAGGAAGGGCGCGCGACGTCACTATCAAATAGCGTTTTTCCGGCATTCGGCGCCCCCTCGAATTGCAACAATGTCCATTTCCCGCTCGGCATGTGGGCCGGCGGCCTGACCGAAGCTTTGATAAAATATGTCTATAATTTCGGCTTGTCTAGCTAGAAATAGCCGGCATTATCCCCTATGCCGTCAAAAATATGCACATCGTTGAGGGATTTGAGAGTGGAATCGATTACGTGACACGGGACATCAGCCAACCTCTCAATCCGCATATCGCGGCGATTGATCCAGAGCAGATTCACCCTGACCCTGGTCCCTATGCCGCGGCACTGACCCCCTTTAACGACAGACTCGTCGGTGAAACGCTGGTAAAGCGGGCGCAGCAGGTCACGGGTCTTTCCGACTGGGGCGGGTCGCGCTGGAACGAGGATCGCTTCCACCACGACTTCCAGCTACTTTGCAGTTCGATCGAGGAGACTGCCGAGCTTTCCTCCATTGGTCGCACCCGAACTTTTAGCCGCCTATTCACGACTTTGGTCTCACGGCTGCGCTATATCAACGCTCGCAACGCCACGACCGGAGTTGACGACCAGCGGATTGTGGCGCCGCTTATCGGCACAGGCCTACCGCGGGCAGGCACTACCTTTCTGCACGGGCTGCTGGCCCAGGACCCCGCCAACCGCGTCTGCCGCTCGTACGAAGCGGCCATTCCTGTTCCCTATCCATCACTTGAACAGGACCAGCGCCGCACCCTCTATGACGAGCTGCTCGAGTTCGGCGGCCTGGCGCGCGACGCAGTGTCCCAAATTCATCCTTATACTTCGAACCAGCCGGACGAATGCATATTCATCCAGGAAGGGGATTGCGGATCACTCAGCAATGCCTACTGGAATGTGCCAGCTTTCCAGGCAGCCACGGCCGACAAAGCTGCAAGCGCGCTCGCCTGGCAAATCGGCATCATGAAGTATATGCAGGCACTAAAACCGGGGGGGCGCTGGGCGCTAAAGGCTCCCGGTCACCTGTTTGGGTGGGTAGAGATGCAGATGGCTTTCCCCGACGC
>CAJBSR010000003.1 GCA_903958285.1 uncultured Sphingomonadales bacterium | reverse complement strand
GGCATCCATATTCACGCTCTTGGCCGTCGCGGGGTCCTGTTCGGCAGCCCCCCCCGGCACTGTTGCCAAATGAACCACCGCATCGCAGCCGTCCGCAAAGGCCCGATCGAGGGTGGCGGGATGACACAGATCACCCTCTACACCTGTCCGCGTCCCCAGTTGATGGTCGACGCGCACAAGGTCATGCTGCCCCTCAAGCGCGCTGGCCAATGCACGGCCCACAAAGCCGCCGCCGCCGGTTATGATGATCCGCATTGGCCGCTAGCTCCCGTCAGTGATCAGAGTACCGCCATCGACGACAAGATTATGGCCAGTGATGAAGCCCCCCGCGGGGCTTGCAAGAAAGACGGCAGCACCGGCCACTTCCTCCACAGTGCCAACCCGACGCAAGGGTGTCATTTGCATCCGGCGTGTCATGAAATCCCCCGTCTGGGGCAGATCAGCCAGCAGCTTGGTATCAATCAAACCCGGCGAAATTGCATTCGCGCGCACCCCTTGTGGCCCCCATTGAACTGCGATGTTGCGGGCCAGTTGAACCACCCCGGCTTTGGCCAGCGCGTAGCCGTTGATCGATGCGTTGCCGCGAAGGCCTGCAAGGCTTGCGATCAAGATGATTGAGCCTTGCTGCTTTGCAATGTGGGGCAACGCAAGGCCAGTCAGTGCGACTTGGCTTCTGAGGTTGACGGCAATGACTCTGTCAAAATCCCCAAGACTCGCATCGCCATTCTTGCCCGCAATGCCTGCATTGCAAACGAGGATATCAATCTGCCCATGAAGTTCCAAGGTTCCAGCTATCAATGCCTTCAACGCTTCTGGGTCCGTCACGTCACAGGCGATTCCCGTCGCGCCGAGCTCAGCGCTGACTTGGGCAGTCGCCTCTGCACTTTCGCTGGAAACGATCACATGGGCACCCGCCGCGCAAAATGCTTCGGCGATGGCCCGGCCAATGCCAGATGTTGATCCGGTGACGATCGCAACCTTGTTGTCCAGCCTGAACATCAGGCGGTCCGCTCTGCTTTCAGCATGGCTTCCAACTTACGCCGGACGCGCGTTCCGCCCGCATCAATTCCCAAAGAAAGGGGCTGCGCGTCCCAAAAATCCTGTCCTTCGAGGTTGTCATAAGCCGCTTTGATGATGGGCTTGTCCTCCTCATCAAAGGCTTGGGCAAAAAGGGTACGAAGGAAGTCATCGGTCTCTGCTGAATCGAGATCGTGGTAGCGCGTGGTTGCCCAGAAATAGTGCGTCGTGGTTGGGCTGGCTGGGGTCAATATGTGGGCCTGCTGGGCAATTACGCCCGTTTCTCGAGCAGCACCCGCCGGACAAGCACCGATTTCCAGTTGCATGGATGCCGGGGCATTCCAACGCATATCGAGCCAGTGATCTGTCTCCATGTCCGGCGGATATACACCGACGGTGTGTGGCGGCGCTTTGACCCCGGGCATCCACCAATTGGAACGAAGCGTATCGCCCTCGTCCTTTATCGTGTGCTGTCCACTGAAGATGACGCCGTTGCCAGCGAAGCTGCCCTTGTGGACATATTCGATATGGCTCAGGTCCATCAGATTATCGATGCCAAACTCAAAAGGCGCTTCAAGCAAAGTATAGCCGCGCACAACGCGGGTGAAATCGTTGTCCTCAACCATCGAGAAATCGGAGATGGTCTGTGGGTTGGCCTCTTTGGGATCACCACCCCAAAGCCAGATCATGCCGTGCTTTTCTAACGTATGCCAAGCATCGACACGCGCTGCGGCTGGGATCGTGTCGGAGAATGGATTTCTCACACACTTGCCGCTGCCGTCATATGTGAGGCCATGATAAGGGCAGACGACGTTATCACCGACCTTTTCACCCAAACTGAGCGGCGCAAATCTGTGCGGGCAGCGGTCAGCGAGGGCAGCAACGCCATCCTTCGTGCGGAACAACACGATGTTGCGGTCAAAGATGCGCCGCGACAGCAGGCCTTCACCCACCTCGTCGGACCAGCCGGCCATGTGCCAAATGTTTCTGAGATAGGTCGTCATTACGTCTCGCTTAATCGGCCAAGAGTTGAAGGGGGAGAGACGCCAGGGCATGCAGCGTGTTGTTTAGGCGACGGACTGGTTTTCCTACCAGCCGGATTTCGCGGACACGCGGGATCATCGCCTTCAGCAACGCCTCTGCTTCCATCCTTGCGACCATCTGTCCCAGACATTGATGGAT
Source organism: uncultured Sphingomonadales bacterium (assembly GCA_903958285.1). Lineage (GTDB taxonomy): Bacteria > Pseudomonadota > Alphaproteobacteria > Sphingomonadales > Sphingomonadaceae > Aquisediminimonas. The sequence goes on along the minus strand of CAJBSR010000003.1, from coordinate 3,180 downwards.
ACCAAAGCCGAAGCCGACATGCCCGCTGCTTGACCGGGAGATGTCGAACTCCTCTGATCGTTCCCATTGTCGCGGATCGCGGTTTGCGGACGCCAGAAACAGGATTACTTTGGAACCCGCCGGGATATGTCCGTCGGGCAGTGGAACGTTTCGCGATGTCGTTCGAAAAAAGGTCTGAACCGTCCCGTCCCACCGCAGGCTTTCTTCAAAGGCCTTTTTGGCAACGCTGGGGTCCGCCCTTAGTTTTGCCCATTGATCCGGATGCTGGGCAAAAGCGTGCAGCATATTGCCGATGCCATTGACGGTCGTATCAAGCCCGGCTGTCAGAAATGAGCGAACCAATCGCTCCGCTTCTTCCGGTGTGCAGTCCCCGCGGTCCGCGGCTTCATAAACCTTCATGCCCCAGCCATTGGGTGCAAGATTCTCGCGCCGGCAACTCTCCATGACCGCAGCAGACGCCGCCGCCGCATTGGCAATCGCCTCTTCAAAAAGCCGGTTGCGTGGACCAAAACCGTTGAACGCTGTTGTGCCGTAAGGGATGAGATGCTCCCGGCCTTCTTCACGAATGCCGATCAAATCCGGAAAGACGGACAGCGGGAATTGCTCGCCCAAGTCCCGAACGCCATCCACTGTCTGTCCAAGCAGGCGATCAACCAATATTTCGGCCTTCGCGAACCATTGCGGCATTGCAGTCTTTAGGCTGGAGAGCGAGGCAACTTTGTTCATCAGGCCGCGCGTGCGATCATGGACGGGGGGATCGGTTTCCAGCAACAGCGAAGGCGGACGCCAAGGCGTATCCGTCGCAAAATCGGTCATACCAACCCCGCGCCCCGACACGAAGGTTTGCCAGTCTTTCAAGCTGGCTGACACCTCGGCATATCGCGCCATAGCGAAGCAGTTTATCGGTTTGAGCCATATGACTGGCCCTGCATCACGAAGTGCGCCGTGAAATGTATAGGGCGCTGCCAGAAACGCGTCGTCGAAAGGATCAATGTCCAAACTTGGGATTTGTGCTGGCGGCGCCAATGGAATGGCCTTCTAGGGCTGCGGCTGATTAGACCCGCCAGGACGTCCGCCGAGCGTGTCTGCAAACCAGTCCGCAATATAGTCCCTGCCAAAGGACATGTTATCGGCGCCGACATGCTCCACGCCGCCTTCGCGCGGGGTGAATATCTTCAGCTCTGCCTTGGGGCTGTTGACCAGTTGTTCGAACGCCTGATGGGCATATTCCACGCCAATCTGCCGGTCATTCTCGCCATGGGTGACGAGGAAGGGAACCTTGATCCGGTCCATATGGCCGTTCAGGTTCATGTCTTTGGTCTTTTCGTGAAAGTCGTCCATGTCGCTCGCGCCAAAGACCCACATCACATGGCCCCAATAATGCGGGACGGGATTTTCGCCCTCGCGCCGCAGACGCTTTTCCTGAACTTCGGCCCAATTATGGTTCGCGCCCCAGCAAGCGCCCGACGCGAAGCGGGGCTCGTAAGCTACGGCACGCGGCGCATAGTGACCGCCAAGCGAAATGCCGGTCATCCCCAGATGTGCGGCATCAACATCGGCCTGGCCTTCCAGCCAATCCACGGCGCGCGAAGCCCATTGTTCGCTGTACGGCGTGGCGGGCAGGCCCTGAAGCCGCAAAGCCTCCCCCGTTCCGGGCTGATCAACGCAAAGGGTTGAAATGCCTCTGCGCGCCAGAGCCTGCGGCAGGCCGGACCAATAGAGCAACTCTTTACTGCTATCGAGCCCGTTGCAATAGACGACAGCTGGCCGTGGCCCGTCTCCCGGCGCTTGCACCCACAAGGCCGGCATTGTTCCTTTTTCCAGCGGAATTTCGACACGCGTGCAGTTGGCTTGGCCCAGCGCCATGCCGCGACCGAAACAATCGCGCGCGCGCTGATAGGTTTCCAGGCGCCCCGGTGTGCCTTGCGCTTGCATCCGCTCCCCGTTCAGCAGGTAGAGTGCGGCGCGTTCGAGCTTCGCCCCAGCAGAGAAGTGACGCCCGCGCGCCTCATCCTCTGCGGCCAGTTCAATCAACGTGTCTGCCTTTGCCGTCCACGCTTGCATGAAGGCTTGGGTGCCGTTGTCGGCGCTTGTTCCGGCCGCCTCTTTGGCCGCAGCAACGATGTCGACAATTTCACCAACTTGGCCACCAGACTCCATCGCGATGGCGACGGAGAGGTTCCAGATATAGTTGGGAAAAGGTTCAAATAGCGCCATGGATCAGACCCCTGCTGGCTGGAAAAGGCCGGCATCAACTTCGGGATGCGGCATGGTTTGCGGCCCACCGACCCCGATCGACCACTGGTCCATCAGCAAGGGCGCAGGCGGATAGACCGATGGCTGCCAGGTCGCCTCATCCACTTCCTCAAGTTCTGACGTGTATTCCACGGCGAAGCCCGCCGGCGTCACGAAGTAGCTGAAGGTGTTGTTGCCAGCGGTGTGCCGCCCCGGCCCCCACCGGATATCGATGTCATTCTGCTTCAGCCGGTGAATGCCCCGCATCATCCCGTCGACGCCTTCCATGTCATATGCAACATGGTTGAGGCATGGCGGCCCGGGCAGGATCGCAAGGCGGTGGTGCGCCGAATTACAGCGCAAAAAGCTCATAAAATCGCCGATCCAGTCGGACAGGCGGAAACCAAGCACATCAATGAACCACTGGGTCAAAGCTTTGTGGTCGGGCGAATGCATAACGATGTGGCTGATCTTGACCGGCACACCGTCCCAGCGTGCGATGGACGCAGTAGGCCCCGAGGCAACGTCGCTTGAAATCTCAAAAGGCAGACCATCAGGAGAGAAGAAGCGAAAGCCATAGCCACCGCCGGGCGAGGTCAGTTCCTGCGGCGCATGGACGATTTTGCCACCGTTTGCGGCAACACGATCATGCAGGGCATCGACATCCGTGCGTCTATCCGCCGCAAGGGCGATGACATCGACACGTTTTGCTGGGTCCTTGCGAAGACGCACAACGTGATGCTCAGGTGCACCCTTGGCCTTGAAATAGGCCATTCCATCAGAAGACGGGACAGGCTCAAGACCCCATTGGTCCACATAAAAGGCGCGCTCAGCCTCAAAATCAGGCGTCGCATAGCCAACATAGCGGATCTCTGTGACACGGCTCATCGCAAATTGTCCTTTAGTTAAATTGGTTGGGCGACGCGTTCGAACATTTCTTTGGTC
>CAJBSR010000002.1 GCA_903958285.1 uncultured Sphingomonadales bacterium | reverse complement strand
CGACAAAGAAGGTGATTTTGCCCGCTTTTGGCCTGCGGACTTGCATATTATCGGTAAGGACATTGTCCGTTTTCATACCGTCTATTGGCCGGCCTTCCTCATGTCCGCCAAATTGCCTTTGCCCAAGCAGGTGTTCGGTCATGGCTTTCTGCTGAGCCGCGGCGAGAAAATGTCCAAGTCGCTCGGCAATGTTGTCGATCCTATGGACCTCGCCAAACTGTTCGGCGTGGATGCGCTGCGTTATTTCCTGATGCGCGAAGTGAGTTTTGGGCAGGATGGCAGCTACAGCGCCGACGCGATTGTCACGCGGGTCAATGCCGAATTGGCGAACAGCTATGGCAACCTCGCACAGCGGACATTATCGTTTATTTTCAAGAACCTTGATGGTGTATTGCCAAATGAGGGTGAAGATACAGCTGATGACACGGCACTCCTGTCGTTGGTGCATGACGCGTGCGCCAATGATGTGCCGCGTGAATTCGCAGCCCTTGCTTTCTCGCAGGGGCTCGACGCCTGGATGCGCGCCGTCTTCGCCTGCAACCAATATATCGACGCACAAGCGCCCTGGACGTTGCGCAAGACCGATCCAGCCCGGATGGGCGTTGTCCTTCGCACCCTCGTGAAGGCCATTCGCGACCTAACACTGGCCGTTCAGCCAATCATCCCGTCGTCCACGGGCAAGATGCTCGATCAGTTGGGCATTCCAGCTGGTGACCGCGAATATGCGGCCTTTGCAGATTCGGACTGGTATGACCGTCTGTGCGCATCTGGCTTCACCCTGCCAGCACCTGCGCCGCTTTTCCCGCGGCTGGAACTGCCTGTAGAAGACGCCTGATGTTCGTCGATAGCCACTGCCACCTGAACTATAAGGGTCTGGTCGAAAATCAGGACGCTGTTCTGGCGCGTGCGGCCGAAGCTGGCGTTTCGGCCATGCTGAACATCTCAACGCGTAAGCGTGAATGGGCGGATATCATCGCAACGGCCGAAAAAGCGCCGAATATCTGGGCGTCGGTTGGCATTCACCCGCATGAGGCGGACAGCCACGCCGATGTCGATACGGCCCAGTTGGTGGCAGCGTCCGACCATCCCAAGGTCATCGCCATTGGCGAAACGGGTCTCGATTATTTCTACGATCACAGCGACCGCGAGCAGCAACAGACGAGCTTTCGCGCACATCTGGTTGCGTCTCGGGAAACTGGCCTGCCCGTCATCGTTCACACCCGCGATGCCGAGGAAGACACGGCCCGTATCTTGCGCGAGGAAATGGGGAAGGGACCCTTCCCCGGTGTGATCCATTGCTTCACCGCAAGTGGAGAATTCGCAGATATCGCATTGGAATTAGGTCTTTTTATATCAATTTCAGGCATTGTGACATTCAAGAACGCGCAAGACCTGCGGGAGACCGCCGCACGCATCCCGGAGGAGCGCCTGTTGATCGAAACAGATTCCCCATTTCTGGCCCCCGTTCCGCATCGCGGAAAAAGCTGTGAGCCGGCTTTCGTGGCAGATACGGGGCGGTTT
>CAJBSR010000001.1 GCA_903958285.1 uncultured Sphingomonadales bacterium | reverse complement strand
TGCACCTTCATCGCCGAAAGCGGACTTGGCAGCCATGCCGACCTTCTCGCCATGTCCGAACACGGCGTGCGTTGCTTCCTCGTTGGGGAAAGCCTGATGCGACAGGCCGATGTCGAGGCGGCGACACGCACCCTCATCACCGGCGCATGAGCAAGCTGACCCACCTCGACGACGCAGGCGCCGCCCACATGGTCGATGTCGGTGCCAAGGCGACAACGTCACGAGAGGCGATTGCCGAGGGCCGCATCTCTATGTCCGCTGAAGCTTTGTCCGCGATCCGGGACGGAACGGCAAAGAAGGGCGATGTTCTGGCCGTTGCCCGCGTGGCCGGCATTATGGCTGCGAAGAAGACCAGCGATCTCATCCCGCTTTGCCATCCGATTGCGCTGAGTTCTGCGACGGTCGATTTTGATTTTGAAGACAAGGGCATCCGCGTCACCGCCACGGCCCGCACCAGCGGACAAACCGGCGTCGAGATGGAAGCACTCACCGCCGCGTCGGTCGCGTTGCTCACGCTCTACGATATGGCCAAGGCGCTCGATAAAGGCATGATCATGTCCGGCATCCGGCTCCTCGCCAAATCAGGCGGACGCTCTGGCGATTGGCGCGCCCAGCCGTGATCGCGCTGGAAGAGGCACAACGCCGCCTTCTTGCGCTGGCCAAGCCCGTCCCCGCCGAAACCATCCCCCTGCACGCCGCCGCGGGCCGCTATGCCGCCGCAGACATCCTCGCGCAACGGACGCAACCCGTGCGCGATCTGTCCGCCATGGATGGCTATGCCGTCCGCTTTGCTGATGGGCCGGGGCCTTGGCGGCTGATCGGGCAGTCGGCGGCAGGCGCTGCCTTTTCCGGGGCACTCGGGCCGGGCGACACCGTCCGCATCTTCACAGGCGCCCCCCTGCCCCAAGGGGCCGACACTGTCATCATGCAGGAAGACATGCGGGCAGAAGGTGACATCATCCATCTTTCGGCACCGCTGGATCTGGTGGCCGGCCGCCACGTCCGCAAGGCCGGTGAAGACTTTGCCACAGGCGACCTCCTCGTGTCCGCCGGAGAACAGCTGACCCCCGCCCGCATCGCGCTGGCCGCGATGGGCGGCCATCGAGATGTCTCCGTCCGCCGCCCCATTCGGGTTGCGATCCTCTCCACCGGCGATGAACTGGTGCCACTCGGTGCCCCCGTGCGCAACGACCAGATACCGGCGTCCAATTCCGTAATGTTGCACGCGCTGCTGTCGGCCCCAGCCTGTGTCACGACTGACCATGGCATCGTGCGCGATGATCTTGCGAAACTAACCGCCGTTTTTGCTTCATTGGCTGATGCCGACATCATCCTGTCGACCGGTGGCGCTTCGGTGGGCGATCATGACCATGTGAAGCCCGCGCTGGAGGCCGCAGGCGCGCAGATCGACTTTTGGAAAATCGCGATGCGGCCCGGAAAACCATTAATGGCGGGGCAGCTTGGCCAGGCGCTGGTGCTGGGACTGCCTGGCAACCCCGTCTCCGCCTTTGTCACAGCCATCTTGTTCGCCCAGCCATTGATCGCTGCCCTGTCCGGCGCACCGGAACCTTTACCTCAGCGCCACAAGGCGATCCTCGGCAGTGCCCTGCCAGCCGTCACCAATCGTACTGATCATATCCGCGCGATCCTCACCGATGGGCAGGCCACCCCCATTGGAATGAACGACTCCGCCGCCCTGCGCGCTTTGGCCCGTGCCAACGCGCTGATCGTCCGTCCCGCAGACCGTCCGGCAGCACAGGCGGGGGACGAAGTGGACATCATCAAGATCGCTTGACGCGACCCCAAATGTTTCCTACACGTTCCGCGTTCGTTCCATAGCGGAGGTGTGAGATGCTCACGCGTAAACAGCATGAACTGGTGTGTTTCATCTATGATCGGCTTGCCGATACTGGCGTGTCGCCCTCATTTGAGGAAATGAAGGAAGCTCTGGATCTCAAGTCCAAGTCCGGGGTTCACCGGCTAATCTCCGCGTTGGAAGAACGTGGCTTCATCCGTCGCCTTGCCAACCGTGCGCGGGCTCTGGAAGTCGTGAAGATGCCAGAACGGGGCGACGCGCCAAAGGCTGTCACCACAAGCAACGTCGTCGAATTGCCCAAGCGGGAGGCGCCTGCCCCGTCACCGGCCAATGACGTGCTGGAAATTCCTCTGCACGGCCGGATTGCCGCTGGTCTTCCGATCGAAGCGATGGAAGGCCAGACATCTCTCTCCGTGCCTGCCGCCTTGCTTGGTCCGGGCGAACATTATGCGCTGGAAGTCTCCGGTGACTCGATGGTCGAAGCCGGCATCTTGGATGGTGACTATGCGCTCATTCGCAAGGCAGACATGGCTCGCCCCGGTGACATTGTCGTCGCTCTGATCGACGATGCGGAAGCCACGCTCAAATATTTCCGCAACGAAGGCAATATGGTCCGGCTGGATCCGGCCAACCGCGCCTATGAGCCGCAGCGCTATGCGCCAAAGCAGGTCCGCATTCAGGGCCGTTTGGCAGGGTTGCTCCGCCGGTATTGAGGAAGATCAGCACGGACGGCCATCCATGGGTGGTCGTCCGATGCAGGCCGAACTGTCTCAATCTTTGGCGGGTTGAGTACAATTGCCAGCCCGCCGGTCTGCCGCAACATGCGCGGATCAATGGTCAGCCACCGGCCGATACAGGCGCGTGGCAGCAACCGTTCACTCACAATGATATCGGCCTTCCGGCACAACGCCATCAGATCGCGCCAGTCGATCATGTGGCGGCTGCGCGTGGCGAGCACCGTCCATGTCCGGCCGCCACGCTGCAACGGAATGACGCAGGCATCGGGGGTACAATCCGCGTGGCGCGCGACATCCAGATCATCCAGTTCGCCTGCATAGGCAGACCGCTCCGCCAGAATTTGCCGCACGAAATCCCCTGACTTTGGGCGCAATATGGCGAGACGCCTGGCATCGTCGCGTACCGCCAGATGCCGCCCATCATCGGTAATGATCAGGTCCGGCGTGGGTGCTGAAAGGGCTATCATTGCGCCCGCCCCAAGGGGTATCAATCCCAATAGTCTGGGCCGCGTGCGCCACAGCATGACCCATAAACCGCCGCCAATCATCATCCCGTAAGCTGCAACCGGCACCGATGGCAGCATGGCGACAGCCCCTGGTTGCGCCGCGACGAGATGCGCGAGCCACAATAAGGCGGCAATGGCCTTATCCACCACCCACCAGAATGGTGCGCCTGCCCCAATGGCATCGGCCAGCAGCGCCAACGCTTCGGCCGGCATGATGACAAAGGTCGTCAGCGGAATGGCGACGAGATTGGCCATCGCCCCGTAAAGGCCTGATTTGTGGAAATGAAACAGCGCGATGGGCGCCAGCGCGACCTCCACCACGAGCCCCGTCAGCAGCAGCCCGGCGAGTCCCCGGGCGAAGCGACGTCCCCATCCTTCCTCCCGCCGGGCGAGGAACTGCCGGACCCAGCGGCTCTCATGCAGAGCGACAATCGCGGTGATCGCCGCAAAGCTCAGCTGAAAGCTCGCCCCGACGAGCGACTCGGGCCACAGCAGAAGAACAACCAGCGCGCCGGTGGCCACCAGCCGCAATGTCATCGCCTCCCGCCCCAGCACCATCCCGATAAGGACAAGAATAGCCGCGATGCACGACCGGATCGTTGGCACTTCGGAACCGGTCAGGAGCGTATAGGCCACGCCTGTGAGCGCGGCGATCCCTGCCGAAATGGTGAGCAAGGGCCAGGAAAGCGCCAGCCGGGGGCTCAATGCGAGCAATCGCATCGAAAGAAGGAAGGCGGCCGCCACCACAGCGGAAATATGCAGCCCCGACACCGACAAAAGGTGCGCAAGCCCGCTGGCGCGCATCGCCTCCTGATCTTCTTCTGCGATGCCGCCCTGATCCCCTGTTGCCAGCGCCGCTGCGATGCCGCTTTCTCGGGCGGGAAGTTGCGCTGCAATATGGGCGCTCAGGCGCTGGCGCAGCGAAGGTGCATCGTCGCCCCCTTCAATGGTGACTGGGCCAATCGCTTTGCCGACTGCCCCAAGCCCGAGGAACCATGCCTGCCGCCGAAAATCATAGCCGCCGGGCACGGCAGGCGGTGGTGGAGGCATCAGCCGCGCACGCAAACGGATCGAGGCCCCTTCAGGCGGCGTTACGTCGAGATCGTCGAGCGGAACCGAAATCCGGATGCGGGGTGGCACTTCGGCGGATGGCTGCGTCGCGATGGTCAGGCGCCAGTTTCCGCGCGAAACGAGCCTTTCCGCCTTCTCGATCGTACCTGACACATCCACAACAGCAGGACGCGAGATCACTGGTGCTGCCACCATATGGCTCCGTGTCCAGACAAGGCCGCACCCGCCCGCCAGCGCCAATCCACCCAACATCAGGGCCAACCCGATGCGCCTTTGCCAGCCAACGCACAGCCCTGCTGTCACGAGAGATCCGCCCCCGAGGATGACAGCCACCCACATGGATTGGAGTGGCAGAATGAACCAGAACGCGATCCCCGCGCCCAGCAGGACAGGCAGCCAAAGGGGGAGTTGTTCGCGCTCCATTTCCAGCCAGTTTTCGGCAGTGCACAAAAGCCTGTGGACATAGCTGTCCCCGCGTGCTTTTAGCGCGCCAAACCCCGTGCTGCGGGCCTCACCGGCAGTGCTGGCCATGTCCTTTTGTTGGAGAAACCGCGCGTGGGCGCAAGTCAAGAAAATGCGACCGTCGTTACGCGCTTTGCTCCGTCTCCAACGGGGTATCTGCACATTGGCGGCGCGCGCACGGCGCTTTACAACTGGCTCTATGCCCGGCGCATGGGCGGTAAGTTCTTGCTGCGCATCGAAGATACCGACCGCGCCCGATCCACCGACAGCGCCATTGAAGCGATTCTGGACGGGCTACGCTGGCTAGATCTCGATTGGGATGGCGACGAAGTTTATCAATTCTCCCGCGCGGCGCGGCATGCCGAGGTTGCACATGAACTGGTCGCGCGCGGCCATGCGTATCGTTGCTTCCTGACGCAGGACGAGCTTGCCGCCATGCGCGCCGCGGCAGAGGCGGAGAAGCGCCCCTTCCGCATCCGCAGCCCCTGGCGCGACGCAGCCGAGGCGGATCTGCCCGCCGACAAGCCCTTCGTCGTTCGCCTGAAGGCTCCGGCCGAAGGCAGCGTTACGATCAGTGATCTCGTCCAGGGTGATGTCACCGTCGCCAATGCCGAGTTGGACGATATGATCCTGCTGCGGTCAGACGGGACGCCCACCTATATGCTGAGTGTGGTTGTGGACGATCATGACATGGGCATCACCCATGTCATCCGCGGCGATGACCATCTGAACAACGCCTTCCGCCAAATTGCTCTCATCCGCGGCATGGGCTGGCCGGAGCCCATCTATGCGCACGTCCCGCTGATCCACGGCGCAGATGGGGCAAAGCTCTCCAAGC